>JBFFDV010000174.1:0-5930 GCA_041559215.1 Anaerolineae bacterium
AAGTGCAAATCCATGAAGATCTGGGGCTTGCGCAGCAATTAGGGGCAAGACCCAAGATACAGGGGTATGAAAGGTACGAGGGGACACCCTTCGGCAGGCTCAGGGCAGGCCCCTCGCGCTCCCCGGGCTTTTGCTGCGCAACGCCGATCTGGGGCTTGCGCAGCGACTGAGCGGAAGCCCCAATATTTAGGGGAGAATGAAGGGCGAGGGGACACCCTTCGATCCTTCGGCTACGCTCCCTTCGACTCCGCTCAGGACAGGCAGGACAAGCTAGGCTCAGGGCAGGCCCCTCGCGCTCCCCGGACTTTTGCTGCGCAACGCCGATCTGGAGCCTACCTCCCTGTGTCCGTCGGTCTGACCCCTTGTCACCGACTTATCGGTGCTAACGCGATAGCAGGGTTGCCGTCTTCACTCTTCACAATAGTCCAGTCCGTCCCAGGCTGCCTCGGCCCAGATGTCCAACTCCAGGGCCATCTCGAAATAGGGTACAGCCCGCTCACAATCCTCAGAGAGGTTTATGTATGACCACCCTAGGGCATAATAGTATTCTGGAGCTTGTGACCCAAGCTCAATGGCTTGCAGGAAATTTGGAATAGCGTCTTCCCAACGCATCAGCCGGAAGTAGGCTATGCCCAGATGTCCATGGCCTGTGGCATACTGGGGATCTTCCTCGGTCGCCTTACGAAATCTGTCCGCTGCCCGCTCGAACTCTCCTTGATCCAAATATACCTGTCCCAAAGTGTCATAGACCTCTGGATCATTGGGGTCCAGATTCTGAGCCAATTCCAATTGAGCGATGGCGAGTTCGTATCGCGTCAAGACACGATAGGTGCGAGCCAAACGAACATACAGATAACCCAGATCTGGCTCTAAAAGGGTGGCCTCAGCGTATTCAGCGACCGCCTGGGTGTAGTTCCCCATCTTCTCATACACGTAACCTAGATTAAGATGGGCCACCCAGCTGCGGCCATCGAGACGGACCGCTGTTCGAGCACTCTCCAAAGCCTCGTTCCAGCGATTTTTGTCAACATAGGCCTCTCCTAGATAGGCATAACCTTCGGCATAGTCGGGGTCTAGCTCAACAGCTCTGAGGGCTGCGGACACGGCCTCATCGTATTGACCGTTCCAGTCAAGGGACAGAGCATAGAGTGCCTGAACTTCGGCGTTCTCCGGATCCAACTGAACAGCCTTGCTGGTCTTCTCCACAGCCTCGGCGTACTGTCGTCGCAAAACCAACATCCTTCCCCAACGGGCATAAGCGATGGCGTTCTCGGGATCCAGTTCGGTAGCCCGTTGATATTCAGCCATAGCTTCATCTATCTTGCCTACATCGAGAAGGTCATCTCCTTGCTCGATATGCCCTTCCGCTGTCTCAACAGGCTCCGCAGGCGGTTCCTGACCGACCAACTCGGGTCTTTGCACGATGATATACAAGCCTAGAGAGGCCGCCACAATAGCCAGCAGGAGTATCCAAGCCAGGTAGCGGCCTCTCTTCTTTTCTTGTTGAATATACATTTGTAACTTAACCAGTCTCCACGATGTCCATATCTGGCACAACCTGTATCCAGACATTGCCGGTCTTGAAGGGGATAGGGTTCTGCGCTTCGTCCAGGAAACTTATCACATCCATCTCGCTTTCCCGTACCCAGCTTCCTCCTAGAGCCAGGCCATCGCGAAAAACCATCGCTGGGCCCTCGCCCAAGAGGTCTATCCTGACAGAGAAGGAACCATATCCCTCATCAATATCTGTCACGGTGTGTTTGGCTTGCACCACGGCCACGTTAGCCGCGGTCAATTGCTCATCTGTAGATTCCTCAATGTGAGGCTGATCATCCTGATAGCGGAGATAGATACCTTGTTCAGGATCGTACTCCCATCGTGCTCGATTCTGGGGAGCATATAGAATTCTTATCTGACTGGCCTGGACGTCGGATTCCAAGCTCTCACTGAAGATGAAGCCCGATCTATCCGCCGGCCTTTGCCATCCGTTCTCCTCCACCTCCTCCCATACGGCCCGCGTATCACAATACTTGTTGAAAGGGCTTACCCTACCGGGAGCGTTAAAGAACCCCGAGGCTCCAAAGTATCCATCCATATCCGGGAAGCCTGCTGCCCTGATCATGGGCAATACCCGATTTGCCGCCCCATAATGCACCAGCACAGCGTCGAACATGTCGACGACATGTTCGACGTCTATCAGTCTGGCACTTCGAACAGGACCTACCAGCTCAGCATCCTGACAAAGAAAGACTGCGCTGAGGCGGGTTATGGCCCCCTCCGCAAAGTGTTCAAACACCACATCGGCCCGATGAATGCCTGACGGGGGCCGACTCGCCGGATAGTTATCTATCTTGATATCCAAGGGTCGTCGCATGGCCAAGGTGGGATCGGCCATCTCCACGCCAGTCAGTGGGCAGTGATCGTAAGACCTCTCAGGCGTTGGAGAGGGTGGCACGGGGGTGTAAGTAGGCGTCGGCTGCGGAGTGGTGGGGACAACCGGCGTCTTGGTCGGCGTCGGTGTGCCAACTGAAGAACGTCGCAGTACGGAACAACCACTGTTCACCAGCACCATCAACGATATGATTAGCAAAAGGGCACCTGCCAGCGAGGCTTTTCTCCAAGAGACCATCTCTCACCTCCACATTCGCCTAATCTACTATGAACTCATCATATCCATCGTACAATAGACCTCTTTTTCTAAGTGCGAATTGCCAGACACTTCATGAGTGTCTCAGCAATTATGAGGGCTATCCTTCCTCCATCGCTTTCAGGTTCTCTGTCAGCAACCGGTTGACCACTTCAGGATTGGCCTTGCCTCGTGTGGCCTTCATCACCTGACCGACCAGGAACCGCACCGTCTGAGTCTTACCTCCCAGATAATCAGCTACAGCTTGTGGGTTTTCCGCCAAAACTTGAGCCACGATTTCTGAAAGTTCATCCCTGCCGCTTATCTGGATCAGATCTCTCTCAGCGATTATATCTTCCGCCGACCGACCGGTAGCGAACATCTCTTCAAACACCGCCTTGGCCGTACTGATGTTTATCTTCCCTTCATCGAGGACCCTCAACAACTCTGCCAACTGTGCTGGCTCGACCTTGATGGCCTCTATCTCCAGACCACTGGTCTTCAACAGACGGAAAAGCTCACCGGTGAGCCAGTTACTGAGCGCCTTGGTCTGAGGATATTCTCGAGCACATTCCTCAAAATAATCGGCCAAAGCTGGATCTTCGGTCAACAAATGGGCATCGTAAAAGGGCAATTCGTACTGCCTCATAAAGCGATCCCGCTTTGCCCCTGGCAACTCGGGCAAGCGGGCGCGTAGCTCTTCAATCCATGTCTCATCCACCATGAGAGGAGGTAAGTCTGGCTCAGGAAAATATCGGTAGTCGTGGGCTTCCTCCTTCACCCTTTGTGGCTCGGTTCTTCCCAAGTCATCTCGCCAGCCCACCGTCTGCTGTTGAACGGTGCTCCCCTCTGCGAGTATCCTTGTCTGCCGCTCTACCTCGCTGATCAAAGCGTGCTCCACAGCCTGAAAGGTGTTCATGTTCTTTATCTCCACCCGATTGCCCATCTCTTCGGTGCCCTTGGGTCGAAGGGAGATATTTGCCTCGCAGCGAAAAGACCCCGCCTCCAGATCACCTGTGCTCACGTCCAGATACCGCAATAGCTTGCGCAACTCTCGCAGATACGTCTTCGCCTCTTCCGGTGAACGCATATCCGGTTTGCTGACTATTTCCATCAGCGGCACGCCGGAGCGATTGAAATCCACCAGGGTATATCGGTCTCCATCATCATGGTGGTAAAGTCGCGCGGTGTCCTCTTCCAGATGCACATCGGCGATACCTATCTCCTTGCGTAGGCCGTTCAATTCAATCACCAGATACCCGTCCCTGCCCACTACAGAGCTATGCTGAGATATCTGATAGCTCTTAGGCAAGTCAGGATAGAAGTAGTTCTTGCGATCGAACCAGATCTTGCCCCTGCTTAATTGGCAGTTGAGGGACAGGGCGGTCATAAAAGCATACTCTATAGCTTTGCGATTTATGGTTGGCAGCACGCCGGGCATCCCGAGACATACTGGGCAAACAACGGTGTTGGCCTCTTCGTCTATGATCTCAGCGCTGCAACGACAGAACATCTTGCTCTTGGTGGAGAGTTGGACGTGAACCTCCATCCCTATAACGGGCTCATATTCCATGATCTCACTCTTTGTGTAGCGCCTTGTCCAGTTCAACGGCTATTTGCCTGCTGTGCCGCTAACATCGTCACGACTGGCCGCATACGCGCTATATCGCCCTCTGGTGCTGGCCAAATTTCAACCCAAAATTATAGCGAGGTTGGAGCCATAAGACAACCTCTTGCCAATTCCGTTAAAACCATGTATAATAATTATAGCCCCTTGCACCGAGGGGCGCTATTATAAGATCACCGCCAGGTTCAGGTGAGAAAATGCTGGAAAAACTGGCACACATTGAAGAACGTTACGAGGAACTGAATAGGCTACTGGCCGATCCCGCCATCACCTCCGATTATGCTCAGGTCGCAAAATACGCCCAAGAACGAGCTGAATTGGAAGAGATAGTGGAGAGCTATCGGCGTTACAAAGATCTCCTGCAGGAACTGGAGGCCACCCGGGGCATGCTCGACGAGGACCTGAGCCAGGAGATGTTAGAACTCACAGAAAACGAGATAGGCTCGCTTGAACAGGAAACTCAAGACCTGGAGGAGAAACTCAGGATCTTTCTGCTGCCCAAGGATCCTAAAGATGAGAAGAATGTTATCATGGAGATAAGGGCTGGTACCGGGGGTGAGGAGGCAGCCCTCTTCGCTGCTGACCTGTATCGTATGTACACCCGCTATGCGGAGAACCATGGTTGGACCACCGAGATATTATCCTCCAACCGCACAGGCATCGGCGGATTCAAAGAAGCTATCTTCCTGATAAAGGGCAAGGGCGCCTATTCGCACTTCAAGTATGAAAGCGGGGCCCACCGCGTACAGCGCGTGCCCATCACCGAATCTGGGGGACGCATCCATACCTCTGCAGCGACGGTGGCTGTCCTGCCAGAAATGGATGAAGTGGAGGTGGAGATAAACCCCGAGGACCTGCGTATTGACGTTTTTCGCTCCACGGGTCATGGTGGTCAGAGTGTCAATACTACCGATTCGGCAGTGCGAATCACCCATCTGCCTACCGGCATCGTGACTACCTGTCAGGACGAACGCTCGCAACTACAGAACAAGCTGCGCGCCATGTCAATCCTCCGGGCCCGTCTCTATGACATTGAAGAGCAACGACGATGGGCTGAGATGGACGCTGAGCGCCGCTCTCAAGTAGGCACTGGCGAACGAAGCGAAAAGGTTCGCACCTATAACTTCCCGCAGAATCGGGTGACCGACCATCGTATTGGGCTGAGCAGCCACCGACTGGAGGAGGTACTGGATGGTGACCTTGATGAGTTTATCTACGAGTTGGCCAGCGCCGAACAGGCAACGAAGCTAAAAGAGGCGGGATGAGTCGGGACCCGAGGGGAAATCTCACAGGCCAAGGAGAGGGCAGCCGCTTGTGCAGACAGGTGGGTGCCTTTCTTGTTTTAGCCACGGCCGAAGAATCTGCTGACTGGCCTGACAAGAATGAACCGGACGAATAATCTATCCACCATGCGAGACCTAGTGAACTCGGCGACCGCCGCTTTGAAAGACGAGGCAGTGGATTCGCCGCAGCTGGATGCAGAGATACTGTTGGCCTACTCGCTTGGGGTTAGCAGGGACCAGCTGTATACGCGATTGGAAGAGAAACCTGATCCTGAGCTGCAGGAGACCTACAAATCTCTCGTGGCTCGGCGCTTGCAGCATGAGCCTGTAGCCTACATCACCGGACATAAGGAGTTCTACGGCCTGGATCTATATGTCGACCGTCGGGTGCTCA
>JBFFDV010000175.1:0-5918 GCA_041559215.1 Anaerolineae bacterium
ACAACGGTGGGGAAACTGCGCCGAGGGTTATATTGATCTACTTCTGCCAAGACGCGCGCCTTCTCGCTGCCGGTCGAGAGATCCACGTACTCATACTCGTAGTCAACATTGTTATCGTCTAGGAGGCGCTTGGTCTTCTTGCACCAACCGCAAGTGCTTATGAAATAGCCCTTTACTTTTTTCAATTTACGTGTCCTCCTTTTTCTGCTTCATTCCTCAAAGGGGGAAAGTCCTTGCCATCTCACCAGGCAAGCGCCATTCGCTGAGAATCGGTACCTTATGCAAACATTCTACCACAAATGGCAGATTATTGCACGGCAAGGCAGGGGACGATTGTGAGCTACCATACTCCTCGACAGAAGATAATCCTCGCGGTGCGGGTGGTAATGCCGGGCGACGTGTTGAAGCTGAACCGCGAGCCTTGCACGCGCTATTGAAGACTTCGTTGCTTGCCTCTGGGGTCTTTGTTTCTAGCTACAGGTCTCTGACTAAGATGTGATAGGAGATTGGTGGGTTCCGACTCACAGTTTGGAAGCTGGGTGAACTTGTCTGAAAGACTGGCTATGCAGAACATAATACGCTTGTTTGTAACGCTTTCGCCGGCGTTTCGTTATTTATAGTAGAGAGGACCTGTCCTGTGATGGCACGGAATGGAAGAAATGGGCCTGTGCGGAGGGGCTTGTCCGTCACGCGGTGCAGGAGATGCCCGGGCTTTTGACACGTTGTACGGTCTTCATCTTGGTGCCATCAACAGGTGCGTCTAGCGCAGGCGATTCGCGCTACGAATTTGGGATGCACCCTGTTGGACTCAACCAGCTTGCTTTCATCTTGCTCTTACTGTAGAATAGTGCCAACGCTTCTCTGTCATCTTCAGGGAGAACCGCATTGCGCCTAGATCCCACTATTTTCCGTGAGTATGATGTTCGAGGTATCGCCTGGGAGAACCTAGATCCTCAGGTTTGTACCGTGCTTGGTGCAGCCTATGGCAGCATGGTTCGAGAGGACGGGAATCCGAGAGTGGTTGTAGGTCGGGATGCACGGCTGAGTTCAAAAGACTTGAGTCAGGCTTTCATCGCCGGTTTGATGGGCACAGGCTGTGAGGTCTTTGACGTCGGTTTGGTTACAACTCCTATAGTGTACTTCGCTGTGAAGCACTTGGGGGCGGCTGGTGGGGTTGTCATCACCGCGAGCCATAACCCCGCCCAATACAACGGATTGAAGCTGCGTAAAGGACCGCTGCCTTTTCGTGGTGAGGAGATCCAGGCGCTCAAGCGGCTGGCTGAAAGCGGCCCTTTTCTCGAAGGAAGGGGCCGTCTTACTCGGCGTCCTGATATCCTTGAGGCATACTTGTCGGCGGTCAAGCAGCGGGTCAAGATAGAGAGGAGCTTCAAGCTGGTCATTGATGCCGGCAATGGCACCACCGGCCTGGTGGCGCCGGAGTTGTTCCGACAACTGGGATGCGAAGTAAAGGAGCTATACTGCGAACCGGATGGCCGCTTCCCCCATCACCTCCCTGATCCGAGTGAAGAGGAGAATATGCAAGAACTCATCGCTGTGGTGAAGGAACACCAGGCGGACGTGGGCATCGCTTATGATGGCGATGGGGATCGCGTGGGGTTGGTCAGCGACAAGGGGCAGATACTGTCCGGTGATCTCATAGTCGCACTGATTGCGGGCGAGATGCTGAAACGTGAACCCGGCACAGTCGTTTTTGACCTGCTTTCCTCTCGCGCCTTGATGGACGTGATCGAGGGGGGCGGCGGGGTACCCCGCATGGCCCCCACCGGATATACTCGGGTCATGGAGGAGGTCAAGCGGAGCAAGGCTCTGCTCGGTGGCGAGGCGAGCGGGCACATCTTCTTCCAGGATGATCTCTTTGACTTTGATGACGGGATCTTTGCCTCAGCGAAGGTTTTGGAAGCTCTATCGAGCGCAGGGCGCCAGCTATCGAGCATCATAGCGCAAATCCCCCGCTACTATTCCGCCCCTGAGGTCAAGCTCCCATGTGCTGATGAGTACAAGTTCGCGGTTATGGAGCGCATAAGGGCATGTTTCAGTGACCGTTTCGAGTTCGTGGACCTTGACGGTCTGCGCATAGACTTTGAGGATGGATGGGCCTCCGTGCGAGCTTCGCATACTACGCCAAATATCGCTTTGGTGTTCGAGGCTCGGACCAAAGAGCGACTTGAGGAGATCAGAAGCCTTATCATGAGGGAATTGGCAGAGTGTTGCGCGGCTGAGATATCATCCGCGGTTTTGCAGTTCGGGGGTCATCCATGATCATGTATCCGGGCGCACCAGGACATTAAGGTAACACTTGTTTGAGCATCTTTGGAGCGATCCTCATGGCAATGAGCAAGATCAGAGCGAGGCTGGCCAGTAGCAAGTCGTTGAGACTGCTCCTGCCTGGCTGGCATATCAAGCGGTGGCTGCTGGCCCTCTTTTTTGGCATCATGCTTCTGAGTCTGGGTGTTGCTTATGTGCTCGTCCATATCTATCGTTCGACACCGTTCCCATCATACGTTTACTATCTGACCTTACAGTTTATCCCTCATGTCCAGCGAGGCGTTTTGCTGGGCGCCATCGGTATCACTCTGCTGGTGATCTCTTTCATCAAATTGAGCCGTACACTCATTGCCCCTTTCATATCCCAAAAGGCAAGGGACGAGAGCCTCGTTGACTTGGTGTATGACTACTATCATGGCCCCGTAGAGAAACCGAAAGTTGTGGTGTTCGCCGGTACTGAGGGGTTGTCCATGTTGCTTCGCATCGCCAAGGAAGTCCCCTGGCAGATAACCGGCGTGGTCCCCCCGGTTGATAGCGGGGCCGCCTTTGCGAAGCTCCGGAGGGGGCTTGGCACCTCTGGGGATGAAGTGCTATTTCCCACAACAGACAAGGTGCAGGTGTATGCTGAGGTAGAAGATGGACGAATCTTGCGTGGCGAATCAGGGATACTATCCGGACAGAATGGCATCCCGATCAAGAGAGTGTGGCTCCAATCTAAGGCCGATGAAGGGCTCGAAACCGCTGTGGTGGCATCTATCGAGGTGGTGGAAGCATTAGAGGCGGCCGATGCGATAGTCATCGGGCCGGGTAGCTTGTTCACCAACATCATTCCTACCTTGTTGGTCCCTGAGATCAACGAGGCGGTGAAGAGGAGTTCGGCCAGGAAGATTTTTGTGTGTAACATTGTGACCCAACCAGGTCTGACCGAGGGTTATTCCGTCGCCGATCACGTACGAGCCATTCAGAACAACTGTGGGTTTCGCTTGGACTATGTGCTTGTCAGCAGGACAGAGGAGATCACAGATTCTGTTCTGGCGAGATATAGGAGAGCGTCTGCTGAGCCGGTAGGGTCCGTTCCCGTGATGAGGGATGACTCCCAACTCATCTTGTTCGAGGATACGCCAGAGGAGCTGGTCTTAGTGGAAGGGGCGTTATTGATCGAGGAGGATTTGATCCAGGAGGTCGTAGAGGAGATCAGCAATGGCGCCAAGAGGATCGTTCTCCGTCACGATCCGCTTAAGCTGTTGGCGGCTGTCTCGGGTATCTTGCGAGACTACGCTTTCCAGGCCAAGCTTTCAGCGAGCCGAGCTGTCTTCAAAGAGTATGACATTCGTGGTGTGGCTGACGCCGATTTGACCACCGGCGCTGTGGAGACCATCGGAAAAGCATTTGGGACTTACATCCAGAGAAGCACTGGACGGGACAAGGTCGTGGTGGGGCGGGATGTACGTCTATCTTCTGAGCGGTTCTTCTCCGCCGTTACCAAAGGGTTGCTATCTACAGGTTGTCAGGTGGTGGATGTGGGTGTTGTGCCGACCCCTGCCCTTTCTTTTGCCTTGGACGGCGCTCTCGCTGACGGAGCAGTGATGGTAACTGCCAGTCACAACCCTGCGGAGTTCAATGGCCTCAAGCTCCAAGTCGGTCCGTATCCTCTGGCCGGAGAGGCGCTGCAGCATGTAGAGCGATTGATCGCCAAGAATCAGTTTGAGATCGGCAAGGGCTTCATCGAGATGATGGATGTCCTTCCAACGTACGCGGATTGCATCAAAGAAAGGATACGCTTGGATCGCGGGCTGAAAGTGGTGGTCGATGGCGGCAACGGCACTGCTGGTCTGCTGGGTGGCGGATTACTTGAGGACATCGGATGCGAAGTAGTTCCCCTGTATTGTGAGCCGGATGGCCGTTTCCCCAATCATGATCCCGATCCCTTGGTCGAGGACAATATTCGTGATTTGAAGGCCATGGTCTTGAAAGAATCTGCAGACATAGGGATCGGCTTTGACGGCGATGGGGACAGGTTGGGCGTGGTTGATGAGCGTGGGGTGATGGTCCTCCCCGACAAATATGTTGCCCTTCTTGCGAGGGAGTTCCTCGGCAGTGGCCCCGGCAAGGTAGTGTTAGATGTGCGATGCTCTCAAGCGCTGATAGACGATATAGCGGACCACGGCGGAGTACCTTTCATGACCAGGTGCGGCAATGCCTATATCTTGCAGAAGATGAGGCAGGAGAATGCGGTGCTGGGAGTGGAGTTGAGCGGGCACGTTTTCTTTAACGATCCTCCCCTAAACTTCGACGATGCCCTCTTCGCCGCCTGTAAGCTTGCCGAGTATCTCTCTAAGACGGACAAGCCCCTATCCGAACTGATACGCGAGTTGCCCATATACTACAGTTCGCCGGAGATGCGTATACCGTGCCCCGATGTTCGAAAGTTCGACATCGTAGAGGCGATAAAGGAGTCCTTCCTTGAGACTCACGAAGTCATCGACATAGATGGAGCGCGAATCGACTTCGAGCGTGGTTGGGCTTTGGTGAGGGCCTCGAATACGCAACCGATGCTATCGGTCAGAGTCGAGGGCCGGACAGAAGGAGATCTACAGCGGATACAGGAGATCATCACTGGCCGCATATCCCAGTTCTTACCGTCGGCGACCTAATTCAGGTCTTCTAACCTCTATGTTTCTGTTGCACAGCCCACAACACACCCCTAGGCGTCTGTGCTATTGCTGGGGCTTATTTGTTGCTATGGATTTGGGCTGCCCGCAACTCTAAACTGCCATCAGAATCTCGGCCGCAGCAAGACGCCTACGATGATGGCGATGCCGATGGCCACCACAATCAATGGCCAGGTGAGTTCCCAGCCGATAAACGAGCCGGCACCAATGGCTAACGCGATGAAAGCCAGAATGAGACGGCCTCTTATCGGGCGGCGATAGGTGGGTATCGCTACGCGGATCACCACCTCCAGCAGGAATATCAAACCCGCTCCGATGAAGATTAGGGCCCAGGCATTGTCCCATGTCAGCCAGGGAAAGGTGCCGAGGTTAGCGGCGACGAGAGTCAGCCCGACCCAGATGATGATCAAGCCCCAGATCAGGCCGCCCAGGGGATCGCGAGTCCATTTTTCCTCCCTGGTCCATTCTCCTCGCTCTCCCCCCTTCTCATCCTTTTCCTCCTTTTCGTCTCTGCCGCGAGGCTCTTCCTCACTCATTTATCCTCTCCTTTCCAAGTGCTTCGCTGCCAATACTGCCCGCATTGTACCTTATGTCGCACTGTTTTGCCAAGATGACAATCATTTGCTGCGCTGCCGGTTAGATTCCCATCCCCACCCTGAAACCCTCATGGATGGCATCATACGCCTTGCGGGGAGACTTGGCATCGCCGATCAGGTGGAGTTCGCCGATCCGGTTTTTCAACTTCTCATAGAGTGCGTTTTCTGATCGGACGCCGACGGCCAGAACCACTGTATCACCTTCGATCAGCTTTTCCTCGCCTTCGATGCTGACCACCACGCCCTGGGGGCTTATCTTCTTGGCCACAGCGTTGACCACCGACTCTACGCCATACCGGCGTAGGTTCTGCAAAACCGTCCAACGGGTGGTAAAGCCGATGTCCTTGCCCAACTTCGGCATTAT
>JBFFDV010000176.1:0-5877 GCA_041559215.1 Anaerolineae bacterium
GTGGCCGGCTACGCCGCGCTGCGGCTGCGCAAGAGGTAGCCTTACGTTGTGGTATCTTGAGGGCTAACACCCTCAGTACAAACTGATTAATTGACAGTTGATCTCTCTGGGCAGGGAGAGTATGTCTTCCTGCCTTTTTCTGTAACGATTAGACCCTCCCGGAGGCTGCAAGCCTCCGGGAGGGTGTGCCTTAACGCCCCCTGCAACCCTGCTGGGTCGAACCATGGGCTCCCTGAGGAGCTTGTTGATTTGAGCAGGGGGATGGAATCTCTTGTGGCCTCTTAACGCCACGCCGCTACCACTTTGCCTTTGCCCCGGAGCATGCTATAATTGTGCCTGCTTTGAGGCGGTCAAGTGCTGGTGGAAGCGAACAGCGGGACCCTTGTGAGCTTATACTAGTCAATCTGGCAACCCTCCCGGTAGGTTTCGGGGCCAGTTGAAGGGTGCAGAAAGGCTAAAGTCCTGTTTTCGAATAGGACAAGTTGGCGACCTGTCCTACGGCCTGAACGCCGTAGCCGCACCGCATGCCGTGCGGCTACCACACTGCGGCCTAAACCCCGCAATGTGGTAGTGCCAAATAACCGCCTGGGACGCTTAACAACCTAAGGGGATTATGGGAGTAAATCCTCAAAGTCATATAGCGTCCGGTATGTGTAATAGGGTATGGAAAGGGAACGATCATCAGTAGAGGCGCAACAATCGGGTCCTCCGTGGCTGACGGTAGAGTTCGGCCTCTACCTGCTGCTGATGCTCATAGCGGCCGCCCTCCGTTTCATCGCGCTGGGGAGCCAACCGCTTGCGGAGGGGGAAGCCCGGTTGGCTCTGGATGCGTGGCGTTTCTACTCTGGCGGCGCGGCCAGCATAAGGGGACATAGCCCCCTGCTCTTCAACGGCAATGTCCTCCTCTATCTCCTCTTCGGAGCCAACGACTATGTGGCCCGCTTGGTACCTGCGTTGGCCGGGAGCCTGATGGTGGGATTGCCCTATCTGCTCCGCTCTCACCTGGGCCGCCGGGGAGCCCTCATCAGCGCGGCTATACTGGCCTTCTCCCCTTCTTTCGTGTTCTTCTCGCGTCAACTGGGGGGCGATATCATCGTCTCGGCTTGTGCCCTGGTTCTGCTGGCTGGCGTTTTCGGCTATATGGAGCAGAGGAGGGTTTCTCATCTCTACCTTGTGGCTGGAGCGCTGGCTATCTCCCTCATGGCGGGAGGGGCCGGCTATACCCTGCTGCTGACGCTGGGAGCCTTCTTCCTCGGCCTGGCTCTCTATTCACGCTTCGGCGGTGGCGTAGATAGCATCCCGAGCAGCGGCGGAACGCAGTGGGGCGGCGCATCGAAGGATGCGATACTTCGACCAGCCTCGGGACAAATCTGGTTGAAGGTGGGAGGCATCTTCGCGGTCCTCCTCATGCTGGTGTCCACCGGGCTCTTCCTCAACCTGCAAGGGTTGCAGGCGACATTGGATCTCCTTCCCGCGTGGCTGGGCCAGTTCCCACCTGCGACCGAGGGCCAACCCTGGCACTACTACCTCACGCTCCTTCTGGCCTACGAGCTGCCGGTATTCGTCTTCGGCCTGGGGGGGGCCGTCTATCTGGCCCGCCGGGACCTCTTCTCGGCCCTGCTGGTGTGCTGGTTTGGGCTTAGCTTCGTCCTCTATTCGTTGATGGGCACGAAGCCGCCCGCAGGCGTGTTGCAGATCCTTCTACCCCTGATCCTGCTCGGCGGCAGGCTGCTAGGCGAACTGTTCGGCAAGATAGGGGAGGGGGAGCGATGGGTCTTGGACAGATTGGTGTTGCTCATCTCCATCCCGGTCATTTTCCATATGATGTTGCAGTTGGCGGCCTTCACCAAACCCGAGAACCCTGGCGATCCCAGGCATCTGATCCTGGTCGCGTTGTCCCTCTTTTTCCTTCTCTGTCTCATCTTCATCAGCGGCGCCCTGGCCATGGACTGGAGGGGCAGCCTCCGTACCGGGGGGCTGGTGGCCTTGATGATACTGGGCGCGCTCATGCTACACGCCACCTGGCGGCTCAACTACTATAGTCCCGGGAACCCCTTGGAGCTTCTGGTGGCGAAGCCTACAGATCCCGATGCCCGTAACGTGGTGAGGACGGTCGAGGACATCTCCAACCAGCGCGAGAGAGAGCGGCACAGCATAGACATCACCGTGACTGGCGGGGAGAATCCGCTCCTCGCCTGGTATCTGCGGGATTTCGACGATCTGACCTTCTCTTCGGATTCTCCGTCACCCCTCACGCCGGTGGTAATCACTCCATTGGATGAGCCGCTTCCCCTGCCCGACTACAGAGGCGCCCGTTTCCGCCTGCAGAGCTCCTGGCGGGCTGAGGGCCTGCCGCTTCACTCCCGGCTCGGCTGGTACCTGTATCGGGAGTCCTTGACTCCGCCGATGCACTATGATATGGTGGTGTGGGTGGCGCCATAGTCCAAACAATGACGAGGTGATAGCAAGAATGGAAAACGACGCTTTGCGGAGGAGGTTCTCTATCTTGGACAGGCCCTTGTTGGCCAGGATAGCCCTCAACTGGGAGTTGATCTGCTGGGTGACCATCATCCTGGTGGCTGTCGTTACCCGTTTTTGGGACCTGGGCAGTCGCGCCCAGCATCATGACGAGAGTATGCATGCTTTCTATTCCTGGGAGCTTTTCCGCGGAAAAGGGTTTATCCATAACCCTCTACTCCACGGCCCTTTGCTCTTCCACGCCAACGCCCTGATATATTTCCTCTTCGGCGCCAGTGACTACACCTCACGAGTGGCCCCAGCCCTCTTCGGCGTGTGGATCGTCATCGCGCCCTACTTCCTGCGCAAATGGCTCGGTAGATACGGGGCCCTGGCGGCTGCGGCCATGTTCGCCATCTCGCCCGGCTTCCTCTACTTCTCCCGCTTCATCCGCATGGATATCTTCGCCGCTGGCTTTGAAATCTTGATGTTCATCGCCGTGATTAAGTATCTCGATGGGCGAAGGGACTTGTATCTCTACCTGCTGGCCGGCGGTTTGGCCTTGGCTTTCTCCAGCAAGGAGATAGCCTTTATCACCACCTTCATCTTCGGCACCTTCCTGGTCCTACTGGCCCTCTGGCAATGGCTGCAGGACCGGAAGTTCCCGCCCGACTTGGCCTCCTTCGACTTGGTGATAACTATCGGCACCTTATGCGCGCCGCTATACTTCGCTGCACTGATCATCAGGGTGCTGGGTCTTTGGGACCCCCTGGACTACATGAACTACGGCCAATATGATTTCCTGGTCGTCCTGATCATCCTCGGGGCCTTCGCCGCCCTTGGCCTGTGGTGGAATTGGCGCCGCTGGCTGACGGCCGCGGGCGTCTTCTGGGCCATCTACGTCCTCCTGCATACCACCTTGTTCACCAACATGGGCGGCCTGCTCACCGGCCCTATTGGAGCTCTGGGCTACTGGCTGGCGCAACAGGGGGTGCAGCGAGGGGGACAACCCTGGTTTTACTATCTCATCCTAATCCCCCTCTACGAGTTCCTGCCCCTCCTTCTTGCTTTGCCGGCCATGGGCTATCTCTCCTTCAAGAGCGCCAGGAGGGAAAGCCGACATGATCTCTTCTGGGTATTCCTGTCCTACTGGTTCGTTCTGGCCCTCATCATTTATAGCTGGGCTGGGGAGAAGATGCCCTGGCTGATCGTACACCTGACGTTGCCTATCATTCTGCTGGCCGGCCGGTTCATCGGGGACGTGTTGGAGGGCACCGACTGGGAGGAATTGCGCCAGCGACGGGCTTACTACCTGTTTCTCTTGGTGCCCACTGCGGGGCTGGTGCTGTGGGCCTTCATTTCGGCTACCGTGGGCCTGTTTGGCATCCTCTCCAGAGGCTTGCCCGCGGCGGGCTTCAACCTGGGGGAACTGAATACACTTATGCGCTGGCTGGTTACGCTCCTCATCTCCGGGGTACTGGGCTACCTGACCTTCCTCGTAGCAAGGCGCCTGAGAGGAGCTTCTATCGCCAGGATGTTCCTCTTCGCCATGATCATCGTCTTGGCCGTGTTCACCATCCGCTACGCTTGGATAGCCAGCTACATTCACGGCGACATCGCCAAGGACATGCTCGTTTACACCCAGACCACGCCCGATGTGACCATGGTGGCGGAGGAGATAGAGCGGCTGTCGGAAAGGCTGGTCGGGGGCAAGGATATGAAGGTGGCCTTCGACGAGTTCACCAGTTGGCCCTTCTGGTGGTATCTGCGTGACTATCCCAATAAGATCTTCTTCGGCAAGGAGCCGATGGGGCCCCTTGACGCGCCTGTGGTGTTGGTGGGGCTGGACAACGAGAGCGCGGTCAGGCCCTATCTCACGGACTACGTCCGCCAGCAATACAGGCTGCGCTGGTGGTTCCCCGAGGATTATCGCAGCCTCACACGTTCGATGATCATTAACAATCTGCGGAACCCGGAGACCCGGCAAAGCTTGATAAACTTCCTCCTCTATCGCGAGCTGGAGAACCCTCTTGGCTCCTCCGATTTCGCCTTCTACTTGCGCAAGGATGTGGCCGCCCAGATTTGGGAATCCAGCGCAATACCGATCACTCCTCAGGTAGCCATCGCCGATGAGTACAGCGAAGCCTATCGGGAACTGGCCAGCGTCTTGAGTTGGGGTGGGCCGGGCGCGTTGGAAGGGCAGTTCAGCTTCCCCAAGGGGTCGGCCGTTGATTCGCGGGGCAATATCTACGTGGTGGACAGCCAGAATAACCGCATCCAGAAGTTCGACAGCGAAGGAAGGTTCATCACCGTGTGGGGTTCCGCGGGCGAGGCACCGGGACAGTTCGGAGAACCCTGGGGGATCGCTGTGGATGCTGAGGACAACGTTTATGTGGCCGATACCTGGAATCACCGTATCCAGAAGTTCACCGATGGCGGTACGCTCATCACCCAATGGGGAACGTTTCAGGACGTAGGTGGGGAGCTCTTGGAGCCTCAAGGCACCTTCTACGGGCCGCGGGACATCGCCATCGATGCCGAAGGGAACGTTTACATAACCGATACCGGCAACAAGCGGGTGCAGAAGTTCGACTCCGATGGGAACCCTTTGGGGCAGTGGGGTGGTGCTGGCTCGGAACCCGGACAGTTCCTAGAGCCGGTGGGTATCGCCATCGATGGAGAGGGCAACATCTATGTGGCCGATACCTGGAACCAGCGTATCCAGAAGTTCAGTCGTGATTTCCAATTTGTCGCTCAATGGCCGGTCCAGGGCTGGTTCGGCGAGTCCGTCCTGAACAAGCCTTACTTGGCGGTGGATGCGGATGGCAACGTGTACGCCACAGATCCTGAGGGGTATCGGGTCCTGGTTTTCGGTGGCGACGGCGCGCTTCTGGCGGTCTTCGGCAAGTACGGCACCGACGACGCTTCCTTCGACCTGCCGGCGGGCATCGCCGTGGATGAGGAGGGGAATGTTTACGTCGCCGACTCGAACAACCATCGGGTAATGAAATTCGCGCCCCTCCAACTGGGCCCAGGTTATTAGCGTCCCAGCCAGTAACGAGGCTCTTGCTTTGAGGGAGGCGGTGTTTTGCATTATGCCACTGTGGCCCTAAGGCCACAGCTTGCAGACGGTGTTAGCCAAACTACAGCCTTTAAGCTGTAGTGTCCTATCCAGTACCGAGGCTCTTGCTTTGAGGGAGGCGGTGTTTTACATTGTGCCACTGTGGCCTAAAGGCCACAGCCTCTAGGCTGGAGTGTCCCATTGAATATTGCCGTTCGAAAAGGTAAAGGAGATCGGGAATGAAGCTTAGTGATGAGATCATCGCTTTGTGGGGGGAGCTCTTCCCCGTGGACGGCTATATATCTGGCCTGGAGGAATCCAAGGGCAAGCTGTTCTTCAATAGCGCTGAAAACAGAAGA
>JBFFDV010000177.1:0-5856 GCA_041559215.1 Anaerolineae bacterium
CGTAGTAGATGTGCAATCAGATCCCGCACACCTTGGCCAAGATGCCGAGCCACTGACAGGGGATGGCGAATCTCGCGTTCCTCCAGGCCGCCCCGCTCCACGACTTGCTTGAGAAGCCAGGTGGCAAAACATAAGAGGGTGAGCATCTCCACGAGAGACAACGACTGACCAGCGATGATCTTGGGCCTCAGGAAGAAAGGTATGGAAAACACGGTGAAGGCCAGGCCCAGGTCAAGCCTCAGATCCAGAAGAGGGATCCAGACCACCAAACCTGCCAGACTCACGACGGTCCAGGGCGACATATAGTAGACGCCCAGCGCGCTGGCCATGATCAGCGCCTGCTGCCAGTCCTTTCGCTGTAGATACCAATCGGCCAGGACTTTCCACCATGCCAAGGATCGGGGCAGCAGCAATAGCCTTCCCAACCGCCACACGATCACCAGCCCAGCTCCTGCCAGCAATAGCAGGGATAGGTAATACCTCCCAAAACTGGCCTCTCGGATGACGATGAAGCCAGCGATAGCCCCTTCCAGCGAAGCATCATCACCAACGGTGAGACGCGCCATATGCTCCCCATCGTGCAGCCCCCTGGCCAAGACGATCCTTCGCTGCCCAGAACCACCCTCCAGACGGAGAGATCCCTGAGACAGACCATTGGGCGGTTCGCCATCCACCGCCGCCTCGCTCAGATGGAAGGGCGGCTGCACCAGTATTTCGAGGCGCGTGCCCTTGAAGGATAGGAACAACTCATCGCCTCCACCTGTGCTGCTCATGAACTGACCTTGCTCCCGCCACGAGCCCTCGTACCGAGCTGCCCAGGCATCGGCGGGATACCAACCCACGTAGGCAGTAGGAGTGGCAGTGGCCAGGGCCTGTACCTCCAGATAGGTCAACCGGGGCCGAAACTCATCCGTTATCAGCGAAAACCCGCGGAGGGGATCGTCAGCTTCGGCCAGAGGGTGAAAATGCTGCAAGGCCATCACACCCATCCAAGGCCATTCATCACGCGCTCGCTGGATCGCCTCCACCGTGCGCCGGGCCTGCTTATCTTCCGTATCGCTGGTCCACGGCGCGGGGCGTCCCGTCCAGGATGTAGGTAAGGCACACCAGCCGAACTCCACCGCCCACACAGGCTTTTCACCATCGCCGTTACGAAGCATCACCTCTCGCAATAGTATGGGCCGGGAGAAATTGGTTTCCTGAGGAGACAGCTGCCGATCCTCGGGCTCATACCACAGGCCGTAGGGTTTGATAGCCAGGATATCAAAATAGCCCCTTGCCCCAGCTTCGTACATATCTTGCAGAAAGAGGATATCGCTCATGTACCGTCCCCCTTCCTCCACATTGGGGGCCAGGCCCGCGCTCAGCACCAGGGCCTGTGGATCGACCTGCTTGATCGCTCGATATCCTGCCTGCAAGAGATGCGTATAAGCGGTCGGATCGGTGTACCGTTCCCCCCAATGGGGATAGAGGTTGGGTTCATCCCAGATCTGATAATAATCAAGATCCTGCCTGTAGTGGGAGGCAAAGGCTCCGGCGAAGTCGGCGAAATGGGCGAAATCGCGAGGTGGTGCCTGAGGTGCTTCGGCATCAATAGGAGCCCTGGCCCAAGAGGGAGAGGTCTCCAGCACAGCGATGATGCTCAGGTCGTGCTCGATCGCGGCCAAGACAATCCGATCCCACTCCTCCCAACGATATTCTCCCTGTTCGGGCTCTATCTCCGCCCAGGGAAAGCGCTGCCTGATCCAGCGAAAGCCACCATCTTTGATCATAGTGAGGGCGCGATCCAAATCCTCACCCTCGTACTGCTCCAACGACACATTGACACCAAAGGGGCTCACTGCCGCCTGAGGGATATTGGGAGGGGTGCCATATGCTACACCCTGATGGCGATAGGAATGATCAGCCACTAGCTCCCAGCCAATAATCGCCAGGAAACCCAAGCAGAACAGATAAAGGAGTACTCCCCCAACAATGAGCACTCCTTCTCTGCCCCCAAATGAAGAGCTTATTGTCCTAAATCTACCGCCCATGAGCGCTCCGATTAGCGTCCGGTCCCAAGCCCTACGCTACCCGAATGGAAACTTGCTGGATGGCTTCTGATTCATTAATCGGTTAATAAGTACCTATTCGGAAACTGGTAGCATAGCCCCTTGTGGGCGGCTTTTACGGGCACAAGGCCCTAGGCTACAGGCTTTTCGGATAGGCTCTAAGCCGATATAGCCCTCCGGGCCGAAGCCCTGATTAGCGTCGGGTTCAAACCCAACGCTACCTGGATGACAAACATGCTCTAAGCATGTTCAGGAACCGGCTTCCAGCCGGTTTACAGCTTTGTAGCGCAGGACTTTCAGTAAGGCGAAACCGATGAGATTCTTGCCTCGAAAGCGCTATACGGAGCAGACGGCTCTGAAAGTCACGAGCTTACCGCCCCCACTGGGGATAGCTGCTGCCACCGTCCGCAGTCAATTGCCGCAACGCACCGCTGACCAGACTGAGGAGATGAATATTCCCGTCCCGCACCAACACCAACTCGTCGCCCGATGGTGACCAAGCCAACTGGGGGGCTTCTAAGCCCTCCTCACCATGCAAGGGGAAAAGCTTCCGCTCATTGCTCCCGTCGCGATCCATCACATACAAATCATACCTGCTAGCCTCGGAGTCCAAAGGGTTCTGAGCCACGCCGTACACGATGCGACTCCTCTGCTCGTTCCCGGACGTTAGATGAACGGGAGACCATGTCGGGGAGGCCCACATCCCTGCCTCATCAACCAAGCGGGCCTGGAGTTGACCATCAGCGCTCAGCACCCAGATGTCGAACACGGGGCTTTCTTCAGGTACCTCGCTCTCCGCGACAGAGGTCCCGTGAGCCATACAAGCCAGGAAGCGTCCATCGGGAGACCAGGATAGGGAAGGCACCCACACCCAGTCGCCGAAGGTGAGATAGGCGGGAAAGCTCAACAGGTTCTGTCTTTCGCCAGTAGACAGATCAATGAGGCCTACCTCGTCTGCATCGGCATAGGCGAAGATGCGACCGTCAGGAGACCAGGAGAACCCGCTCCCCCACCAGCCGTAGATGCCCCCAGAGGAGGCGGGCAGCACTTCAGCCTGGTCACCCCCGTCGGCGGAAGCGATCCAGAGATCGTTGTTCGCTCTCCATCCAGGTCGACCACTGATGCGCTCCGCAGTGGAATAGGCCAAGCGAGTGCCATCTGGAGACCATTGGGCATACCGCACACCTTGGACGTCCAAAGAGCGAGGCTCATCGTCCACGACGACGGTTCCCACCACCCAGAGGGTATTCAGCGGGGCTGATTCGTCCTCCGCCGCCTCCGCCTCACGAGTGAAGAGAAGCTGCGTCCCGTCGGGCGACAAGGCAAAAACCCTTTTATCAAGATCACCACTGAAAGTCAAGGGACGCTTTCCGCCACTGCCACCCCGCATCATCCAGGCGTTACCGTTGGAAACATAGGCAATGGTACCGTTGATCGGTGCCGAGGGCAAGGAACCCCTGACCCCGATAACCACTACCTCATCCACCGGCTCCTGGATAACCCTCCTGGCCGTGGGAGTACGATTTACCTCGAGATCATTCTCATAAGTTACCAGGTAGGTGACCTCTTCCTCGCCATTGACCCCTAGCTGCATGAGACGCGTCTCCCCCTCATCGAGCGCCTCATCTCTCAAGACCTGTCGAGAAAAGGGCAGGACCTTGCGCACAAGCTCGCTCTCCTCCCGTACGCGGGTGACGATGATGACTACGCCATCGGTGACCGTTTCCCACAGAGGTGGCTCGGCCCTATCCAGTTCTCCCAAAACCACTCCCGCGTTCTCCAACGCTTCACGCACCGTATCCTGTTGCGTCTCGACTATGCGCCTTGCGCCATCCACCTCGATAGCAATGCGCTTAGCCCCCGTGACACAGCCAGCCAAAAAGAGGAGTGCTGACAGCGTTAAGATGAGCCCCGTTAGGGGGACAATCGTCCGCCAGTATCCTCGGTAAGACCAAGCTCGCTTGGGATCATCAGTCATATAGTCTCCTCCACACCAACCGATTACTATCCTATCACAAAGCATGATTATCCGCAATGGGTAAGAGTGATGGGGTTGCGCAGCGATTGGGCGTAAGCCCCAACATGTACGGGGGAAAGAGGGCCGAGGGGACACCCCTCGTGCTCCCCGGGCTTTTGCTGCGCAACACCGTGATGTCGAGGGAATCCAACAGCCCCACACTGTAGCGAAATCTGCAATCCCCCCAGGGGATAAGGGTGGATAAGGACAGAGTTCACACCGTCATTGGCACCATGTTTGTCTATGAACTCACATATGCTATAATGATGATTGACCAGAGCGGTGAAGACGTCATACGTCCTTCGTTCACCCAGGAAAGACGGCTCTCTACACCCTGTCCGTAACAAGTGAGTAAGAAAGGAAGCACCCGTGAAAAGACACAAGTGGCTAGCGATTTGGGTGGGCCTGATTGTATTTGTCTGCGTAGTTGTACCTTTGACCTGCCTGGGAATGAGCATAGCCTCTCTTTCCGCCATATCCGTTATATATGGCGAGGGCAGACCAGGCAGAGTCTGGGAAGACGCTGTAGCCGTAGTGAGGGTCGAAGGGGTCATTATCTCGGGACGAGAACCCGAGTGGCCCTATTCCGACCCAGGCAGCGCATATTCGGAGTCTGTCATCCAGCGCGTACACCACGCTGAAGATGACCCCTCGGTCAAGGCCATAGTGCTGCGGATAAACAGCCCGGGAGGTGGAGTTGTGGCTTCCGACGAACTGTATCGGGTTCTGTTGGAGGTAGAGAAACCACTCGTTGTCTCCATGGGCGACCTGGCCGCCTCGGGGGGATACTATATCTCCTGCGCTGCCGATAAGATCGTGGCCAACCCCGCTACCCTGACCGGTAGCATCGGCGTGATCGCTATGGCACCCAACTACGAGGAGCTATTGGACAAGATAGGGATAGAGGTATTGGTGATCAGAAGCGGGCCCTTGAAAGATGAACTGAGCCCATATCGTGAGCCGACCGAGGAAGAGATACAGCACTGGCAGGCAATTGTAGACGAGGCCTATGAACAGTTTGTTGGCATAGTGGCCGAAGGACGCGGAATGTCGCTGGAGGAAGCGAGGGAGCTGGCCGATGGACGAACCTACACCGGTCGACAAGCGCTGGAGTCAGACCTAGTGGACGAATTGGGAGACCTGCCACAGGCCATAGACCTAGCTGCCGAACTGGGAGGCATCGAGGGCGAGCCTCGCGTAATCGAGTATGAACGCGCCCCCGCACTGATAGAGGCGCTGCTGAGCACTCTGGTCCGTCCATCATCACCGGTCAGCCTGGACGACCTCATAGGGATAGAGCGGCGCTTCACCGTACAATATCTCTACATCACCCCCTGAGACCACACCGGCCTTGAACTGAAGCTGGGGTGGCATTCGAGATGCCACCCCAGCCTTGTCACCAAATCAACCAGACTACCGCAGGTTGATACGAACTGCGACTACGGACATGCCGAATCGTCGAGGACCGTTAGGCTGCTCCCTTGATAGTTGCTGACGTATATCTTGTTGCCCAATACGGCGATGCCCTGTCCTCCCTCCGTGGCATCTTGGGCCCCGATAGGCACAGTCCCCCGAGTCTGAAGGGTGGCTCCATCCAGTACATAGAGAAGATTTGCTCCGGCTGCAACCACGTAGACTCGGTTCTTGGAGAGATTCACGGCGATGCCATAGGGCGTGTGGGGCATACTTACGGTGTCCTGTACGGAGTTGTTGTTGGCGTTTATCTTGATTACCTCATCGGTCTTTCGATTGGTAACGAAAACTCGTTGATTGGCATTGGTCGCTGCC
>JBFFDV010000178.1:0-5852 GCA_041559215.1 Anaerolineae bacterium
ATCCTTATGATCTCTTTTGCTCAACTCTGCACCTATATACGACCGTGCTGCGCAGGGCTCAGTTGCAGGCGATCAGCGCGGAGGAAACTGAGGCCTACGTTTTGCGGTTCTATACCCAACTCATGCAGAGGTTTTTGGCCGACAAAGCGCTCATACCGGCGGGTGACTTGGTGGAGGTTAAGTACGAGGACCTGGAAAAGACACCCTTAGATCAGGTGCGTAACGTGTACGAGGGATTAGGCCTACCTGGATTCGCTGACGCAGAACCAGCATTCCGCTCATACCTGGATTCTATCGCGGGTTACAAGAAGAATGCATACCAGATGGACAATGGGGTCATTATGAAGGTGAACCAAAACTGGCAATTTGCCCTTGATGAATGGGGCTATCAGCGCCTTGAGCCCCCGTCGCCCTGCGAGCCAGAGGAACTGAGAAATGAGTGTTCCGCACTGGCGCTGCGAGCCTGAAAGAACTCGAGGACTTACCCTTCTTGGCGATGAAAGTAGGAGGTTGATATGGGTTTCTCACGCCAACTCTCACTGTCCTTGACGAAATATCTGGTCAAGAACAAGCTCCAAGGGAGAGAGCGGTTCCCCCTGGTTTTGATGTTGGAGCCGACTCACCTCTGCAACCTGGCCTGTGCGGGCTGCGGGCGCATACGAGAGTACGAGTCAACCCTTGGCGAGATGTTGAACACGGCAGAGTGCGTAGCCTCCGCCGAAGAATCCGGGGCCCCGGTGGTAGCCGTTACGGGGGGCGAGCCTCTACTTTGTCCAGATATCGAGGACATCGTGAGAGAGTTGGTAGATCGAAAGCGATTCGTTTATCTATGCACCAACGGATTATTGCTGGAGAAGTCATTGAACAAGTTCCTGCCGAGCCCATATTTCTCTTTCAATGTCCATCTCGATGGGTTGGCTGTCACTCATGATTGTATGGCTGGCCGGAATGGGGTTTTCGACGCGGCTTTGAGGGGCATAGAGGCGGCGAAGTCGGCGGGATTCCAAGTGTGCACGAACACAACCGTATACAAAGGGACGGATGCCGGCGAGGTACGGCGCTTGCTGCAACTCCTGATGGATAGACGGGTCGACGGGTTACTGCTCTCCCCGGCATTCAGCTATGAAGCTGTCGATGATGAGCTCTTCTTGTCAAGAGAGGAGATCCGCGGTCTTTTTCGGGCCATTCTCAGACCAGCCGATCATCACAGATACTATAGCACCCCTTTGTATCTCGATTTCCTAAGGGGCGAGAGAGACTTCCAGTGTACACCGTGGGCCAACCCGACCAGGAATCCTCAGGGGTGGAGGAGCCCTTGTTACCTCATCTCCGACAACCATTATAGCTCCTTCAGCGAGCTGATGGAACAAACTCATTGGGAGCGGTACGGCGTTGGCAAAGACCCGCGCTGTAAGCATTGTATGGTGCACAGTGGATTCGAGGGGACGGCGGTCATGGAGGTAGGAAAGGATCCGCGTAGCCTGTGGGAGACGATCAAATGGGCCTTGTCCTGAAGGTCGACTGTGGGGGAAAGGCGGCCGGTCGATGATAGCCATCTTTGCAGCGTTGCGGCAGGAGATCACCGGCTTGGAAAAGGAAATAGTAGAGCAGGAGCAGCGTCAGGAGGGCAACTGCCGCTTGCTGAAAGGCAGATACCGAGGCAAGAAGATCATCCTGACTCAGACGGGGCCAGGCAAAGCAAACGCCGAGCGGGCCGCTCACCTTGTCATCGAAGAGTATTCTCCTGACGGGATGGTCTGTGTGGGCTTCGCAGGCGGGCTCAAGCCGGAATTGAGGGGCGGAGAGTTGGTCCTTTGCGAACCCCTCTACCATTTGACACATGAGAAGACCTTGAGTGAGCCACAGTTCTCCGACAAGGCGTTGGGGCAACTGGCCACGGAGACCTTGCGCCGAGCAGGTCTTGATTTTCACCGGGGGAGTTCTCTGAGCGTGAGCGAAGAACTCACTGCTCCTGAGGAGAAGGAATGGCTCGGGCGGTCTTTGCCTGTAGATATCGTGGAAATGGAGAACTATTGGCTGGCCAGGCAGGCTGCGCGAACAGGAATACCTTTCATCGCCGTGAGAGGGATCTCGGATACCGTCGATCAACCCTTGCCCAAGGGCCAGGCCTTCGTTGACGCGAAAGGCGATGTAGACCGCAGAAGGGTGGCCCTCTATGTCCTCGCCCATCCCGGCTCCATAATGCCTTTTGTCCAGTTGTTCGATAACAGTCGGCGGGCCAGGAGTAACCTAACCGCCTTTCTGAGCGCTTTCGTGGATGCTCTGCGGAGGGCAGACGGGTCGAACTGAGCCTAATCGAGATTTGCAGCAATCACCGACGAGGTCTGAAAAGGAGGACTTATGAATTCTGTCACCGCTCGAGATCAGGTCTTAAGTGAAGAGGTCGCTACTTCCGTCCGGTCCGATGCCCGATTTGATTTGAACGCCCTGGAGGAAGCGATCAAGCGAACTCAAGCCTATCTTATTGCCCAACAGGCCCCAGAGGGATACTGGGTGGCCGAATTGGAATCAGACGTCACCGTAACTGCTGGATACATCCCCTTGATGCGCTTTATGGGTATCGCACAGCCTGATAAAGAGAGGAAAATAGCGGACTTCCTGATCAGCCAGCAGTCACCTGACGGAGGATGGAGCAATTACTGGGGTGGCCCGAGCGACCTCAGCGTTACCGTCCAGGCCTACTTCTCGCTAAAGCTGGCAGGCATCTCTGCGGACGAGCCCTTCATGCAGCGAGCCAAGGAGTTCGTCTTGTCTAAAGGAGGCGTCACCAAGACACATACCTTTACTAAGATAATGATCGCCCTTTTCGGTCAATTCGACTATCGGGGCTTGCCCTCTTTACCTCCGGAGGTCATCCTGCTACCCAATTCCTTCTACATCAACATCTACGAATTCGGCAGTTGGGCACGGGCCACTATCGTGGACCTGATGGTGATACTAACCAAGAGGCCCGTTTGCCCTGTTCCTGAATCGGCTGGTATCTTCGAACTGTACACAGAGCCAAGGGATGAAATAGACTACTCGCTGCCGAAGGCGAAGAAGCGCCTTAGCTGGCAGGGGTTCTTCCTCTTCCTGGACAGGCTTTTCAAGCTTTGGGAAAGGCTGCCCTTCCAGCCAGGACGCGAAAGGGCCTTGAGCAAAACAGTGGAGTGGATCGTGGAGCGTCAGGAGGCCGACGGTAGCTGGGGAGGCATCATGCTGCCCTGGGTGTATTCTCTCATCGCTCTCAAGTGTCTGGGTTATCCGCTCGACCATCCTGTCATTGCCAAAGGACTCGCCGGGCTCGAAAGGTTCATCGTGGAGGATGAATCTGCCTTTCGCTTGCAGCCTGCGGTATCCCCTGTGTGGGATACCGGCTTGACCGTGATCGCGTTGAGCGATTCTGGATTGGAGAGAGACCATCCAGCCCTCGTCAAAGCCGCTCGCTGGCTACTGGATAAACAGATCTTCAACGGTGGTGACTGGCAGGTGAAGAATCCTCATACGGAACCAGGCGCCTGGGCTTTCGAGTTCGACAACGATTTCTATCCGGATCTCGATGATACCGCTATAGTTCCTTTGGCCTTGATGAGAGTGGAGTTGCCGGAGGAAGGCGCCAAGGGCGAGGCTATCGAGAAGGCCGCACGGTGGATCATCAGCATGCAAAGTCGAAACGGCGGCTGGGCAGCCTTCGATAAGGATAACGACAAGCAAATCCTGGCGAAGATACCGTATGCGGATTTCATGACCCCACTGGATCCGACCTCGGTGGACGTCACCGCTCACATCGTGGAGCTACTAGCCAAGCTAGGCTACGAACGAAGCCACAAGCCTTTCCAGGACGCGCTCCACTATCTAAAAGAGGAGCAGGAGGTTGACGGCTCTTGGTATGGCCGTTGGGGGGTGAACTACGTATACGGCACAGGGGCGGTGTTGCCTGCTTTGCGTGAGGCGGGCGAGAATATGAGAGAAGGCTACATTCAACGGGCCCTGCGGTGGTTGAAAGCCCACCAGAACGAAGATGGCGGCTGGGGCGAGAGTTGTCAGTCCTATGACGATCCCTCTCTCAGAGGGATCGGGGAGAGCACACCTTCGCAAACAGCCTGGGCGCTCTTGGCGCTGCTCGCCGCCGATGAGGAAGATAGTTCTGCCGTTCAGAGAGGGATCGACTATCTTCTCAGGACCCAACTCAGTGAAGGGACGTGGGAGGAGAAGCCTTTCACGGGTACCGGCTTCCCCGGGGCCTTCTACCTCAGATACCACCTGTACCGCGTCTATTTCCCTCTGATGGCCCTGAGCCGTTTCCGACGGTGGTTACATGGAGACGAGAGCTAATCTCTTCTACCGGAACACGATTGGGCCTCGATCGAACAGCGGGCCGGCGCCACAGTGAATCACATAGAAGGGAGGTACTGATATGTCCCTGGTAAATGAACAGGAGTTTGCCCAAGTAGACCCGGCACAGAGGATCCTGCTGCTCCCTCAATGTCTGCGACCCAGCGAGACTTGCCCTGGCAAGTTCAGCAAGACAGGGCTGGTTTGTCCAGAAGACTGTCTGGAGGATTGTGTTGTCCGGGTCTTTCGTCAGGAAGCCTTAAGGCAGGGGTATGGAGGGGTCTGCGTCGCCGCTGGGGGGAAGATGGCCATTAGTTACGTCAGAGACAACGGCGCCAAGGGTATCGTGGCCGTGGCTTGCGAGGAGGAACTCAGAATGGGTGTGGAGGCCGTGGAAGAGATGCAGGAAGGGCAGGAGAATATGCCTGCTATCGTCATCATCCCCCTTCTTAGGGATGGCTGCGTTGACACCGCGGTTGATGCGAGTTCGGTGATTCGAGTGATCAGTCTACGCTCATCGTGAGTAGGGACGATAATACGAGGTGCCTATGAATGGTCTAGAGGATATTTTTGCGCGTTACCTTCCTCCGGTGGAGGAGGAATTGAAAGAGGTGCTACTTCCACGCAACCACTCCTTGGCCCCTTACTATGGAATGATGCACTATCACTTCGGTTGGGTTGATGAAGGGCTGCAGCCGATTAATAATCGAGGAGGAAAGCGTCTGAGGCCAATTCTCTGCCTGCTGGCCTGCGAAGCAGCCGGGGGGGATTTCCATGAGGCTCTGCCGGCTGCTGTCGCAGTGGAGATAATACATAACTTCTCCCTGGTTCACGACGACATCCAAGATGGCGATGCGATGCGACGCCATCGCCCTGCGCTCTGGAAAGCGTGGGGCATATCCCAGGCTCTCAACGTTGGTGATGGCCTGTATTTCCTGGCCCAGCTGGCTATGGAGCGTCTGCTTGCACGTGGGATATCCTCATCGCGCTTTCTGGCAGCCACGCGAGTGTTGGATAGAGCCTCCCTGGAGTTGATCCAAGGTCAGTATCTGGATGTCAGTTTTGAGGAGCGGCTCAAGGTGGAAGAAGAGGAGTACATGCGGATGGTTGCAGGCAAGACCGCGGCACTCCTCGGTTGTGCAACGGAATTGGGGGCCTTGCTGGCCAGTGATGATGGCCAGATTGCAGAACATTACCGCCTATTTGGCCAGAATCTAGGCTTTGCCTTCCAGATGACAGACGATGTATTGGGTATCTGGGGCGATCCAGAGGTGACCGGAAAACCTTGTGCCAGCGATATTACCAGCAAGAAGAAGACCCTGCCTGTAATCTATGCTCTTGAGAGAAGCGCTGCACTGATGGAGATCTATGATCAGGACAACATGGACGAGAGAAACTTGGCCACCGTACTCGAGATCTTGAACGAGCTGGGCAGCCGGAGTTACACCGAAGGTTTAGCGGATGAATACAGAGAGCGCGCCCTGAAGGAACTGGAGTCAACCGGTTTTCAAAACAAG
>JBFFDV010000179.1:0-5824 GCA_041559215.1 Anaerolineae bacterium
ACTTTGCGGACTACCCCCTGCCAACATCGGCCAGCCTGGTGGCGGGCCTGGTTGGCGCCGTGATCTTTGCGGTCGGGCTGTGGTTGCTTTGGAGATCACATGCTGACCTGGGGCAGAACTGGTTGCCTCTGCAAGTCACGGAGGCACAGTCGCTCGTAACCGAGGGTGCATTCCGCCATGTTCGGCATCCGATGTACGCTGGGTACTTGCTGTGGGCAATCGCCCAAGCGTTGTTGCTGCAGAATTGGATCGCAGGGTTGGCCACTCTGCTATCTATGCTTCCCGTTTACCTAGTGCGAATTCCCCGCGAGGAACAGATGATGCTTGATCACTTTGGGGACGAGTACCGCGAGTACATGGACCAAACCGGACGACTGATTCCACGTCTTCGGAGCTCAGTAACTCCAAAGAAGTAATGCGCAGATTTTGGGCCTAGCCGTAGGCGAAGAGAACGAGCAGGATTCAATTCGGTTTAACCGTAACGTTTGACATTGGCCAGGCCTGTGAGCATGTCTAGCATGAAACAACAAACGTGTTTCCCTATGTTGATTCTACGCCAGAAGGATTCTCTGTAGATAAGGAGAGACAGCAATGGAGAATGAGTACACCACGGTCGGGTTGGTGTTCTTCCTCTTCGGAATCTTCTGTGCCTATTGGGCTCAGACAACAAACCGCAACGCCTGGCTGTGGTTCTTCCTCGGATGGTTCTTCGCGCCCATCACCGGGTTGGTTCTTCTGTCCGAGAACCGCAAGCAGAAATCCCAAGAGAATCGTTCTGAGTAAAGCCAGTTGACTCGAAAGAAGGTAATGTGCACATATGAGCCTCCTTGTAGACCAAGAACCGAACGAGGCTTGCTTCGGTTTGATTTCTTCATCACTTTGATCCACGACGAGGGCGCCTGATCGGCGCATACAGTGGACGCAGTTGGCATGACTGTCACGCGGTTGATCTACGGGCAGGTGGGTAGCAAGCTGGGATGTGACAACGACAATCAAGATGCTAGGAGGTGCAGGAATGAACGGCAATGCATCAGTCCAAGAATTGAATGCAAGATCGGACATAAGAGCCGGGATTCTGAAACGGGCCGTGCAGATCGGTATCCAGCTACTGATCATGGCAGGGATCCTGTTCATCTCATCGGGTCGACTGGACTGGTGGATGGCCTGGGTCTATCTCGCCATATTCGCCGTCGGTGTAACCATCAATGCCGCTTTTCTGATGCGAATCAGCCCGGAGTTGATAGCCGAACGCGCACGGGTCAGGACAAACGCCAAGGGTTGGGATAAAGCACTGGGCACGCTCTGGGGCATCCTGTCATTAGTTGCACTGCTAATCGCTGGGCTGAATGTGCGCCTTGGATGGCCGCCGCAGCTTCCACTGGAACTACAACTGGTCGCGCTGGTGTTTGTGGCGCTGGGCTCTGCTGTGGCGAGCTGGGCCATGATCTCCAACGCGTTTTTTGCGGGTACTGTCCGCATCCAGGAGGAGCGCGGTCACACCACTGTCTCCGAAGGGCCTTACCGCTTTGTACGCCATCCGGGTTACGCCGGGTGGATACTGTCCGGCATCGCGTTAGCGTTGATGCTCGGCTCGCTGTGGGCGCTTATCCCGGCGGTGTTGGCAGCGATCGCTCTCGTCGTCCGCACGGCGCTGGAGGATCGGACGCTTCGCCAGGAACTGGATGGATACGACGACTATGCCCAGCGCGTGCGCTATCGCCTGGTGCCGGGGCTCTGGTGACGTTGGCTAGCTTGTAGCCTTCACCCTCCCCCGCCTCCTATACCAATTGAGGAAGGGAGCAGGAAGGATAGTGAGGGCCAGCCGCCAGAGAGCCCTTTTTGGTTTATCAAGAGCATTTCATTTGAGGTGAGTAATGGAGGATAGGGTAACCGTCTTCGACTTCCAAGCTGAGGTGGGCCTCACAAAGCATGTGGGAAGCCTCAAGGCCACAGAAGAGTTGGCTGAGTTGTGTCATGTAGACGAAGGCAAGTATGTCCTGGATGTCGGTTGCGGCGTTGGAGCAACTCCCTGCTATCTAGCAAAGAGGCATGGCTGCAAAGTCGTCGGTGTGGACATCTCTGAAAGGATGATCGACCGAGCGAGCGAGAGAGCGAAGAGAGAGGGCGTAGAGGATAGAGTTGAATTTAGGGTAGCAGACGTACAGAACCTCCCTTTCGAGGATGACCTGTTCGACGTAGTCGTTGGCGAGTCGGTAACCGTATTTCCAGAGGATAAACAGAGAGCGGTCACCGAGTATGTGCGAGTGACAAAGCCGGGAGGATACGTCGGACTCAACGAGTCAACCTGGATAAAGACACCGCCTCCGGCGGAATTAGTTGAATGGGTATCTCAAGACCTGAGCGGTAATGCGGAGGTTCTATCTGCTGATGGTTGGGTGGGATTGCTGGAAGGCTCTGGATTGACAGATATCGTGGTGAGAACCTACGATATAAGTCCTCGAGATGAGGTCGCCGGCGTGATTAGGCGCTACGGCCTAAGGGAAATGTTAGGTGTTTGGCGCAGATCGCTGTCCATGTACGTCAGAAATCCAGCCTCCTGGGCGGTATTGAAGGCTGCTGGGGCCATGCCCAAGAACGCTCTCGAATACTATGGATACGGAATATACGTGGGCATGAAAAGGAAATAGGAGGGGGCGCGAGCTGGGGCATGATAGCCAACGCCTTTCTTGCACGGGAGGAGAAGTGAAGGCCAATACATCCTCCGTACGGGCGAATGCAGAATCCGACAAACCTCGTGCGTTATTGAGGTTGGTGCTCGGGGTCGGTTTCCAGGTACTGATCGTAGCAGCGATCTTGTTCATCTCGTCGGGTCGCCTCGATTGGTGGGCGGCGTGGGTCTATCTTGGTATCTACATAGTCGGATCAACTATCAGTATCCTTGCCATGGTGCTCTACAACCCGGAATTGATACCGGAACGTACCCAAGGGATGAGGCCAGACACCAAGGGCTGGGATAGAGCAGTTGTCAATCTCTATGGTTTTGCCATAGGTGTTCTCACGCCGCTCATCGCCGGCTTGGACATGCGCTTCGGGTGGTCACAAAAGATCCCACTGGCAGTCCCGGTCCTCGCTTTGCTCTTTGCTCTCCTAGGTTTCGGAGTGGGAAGCTGGGCGGTGGCATTGAATCGCTTCTACATAGCGACAGTGCACATCCAGAAAGATCGGGGGCACACCGTCGTTTCCGATGGTCCCTACCGCTTTGTACGCCATCCGGGTTACCTTGGTTCGATAATGGCCTGCATCGCCACACCGTTGATTCTCAACTCACTCTGGGCACTGATCCCGGCGGCGCTGGCGATCATCTTTCTCGGTGTCCGCACGGCGCTGGAGGATCGGACGCTTCGCCAGGAACTCAACGGCTACAGCGAGTATGCCCAGCGCGTGCGCTATCGTCTGTTGCCGGGTATCTGGTAGTCGCCGATATGTGAAGCGCCGAACATCATCTGGCAGGCATACGATGAACGACGATACATCTTCCAGAGAACCCAACAGGAGTGCTGACATAACCGGCGGGATCAAGCAGTACCTGGCGAAGGGGCTTTTCGCTAAACTGCTCATGGTGGCGATCCTCTTCCTGTCTGCAGGTCGCCTGGATTGGGTGATGGGCTGGGCTTTGGTCGGCGTGTATGTGGGCTGGGATATTGTCACGGTGTTGGTCCTGATACCAAGAAGCCCAGCGCTGATAGCCGAACGCGCCAGGATCCAGGAGGGCACCAAGAAATGGGACCTGGTGCTGGCCACCCTTGCCGCCTCCTTCGCCCCCATGGTCACGTGGATCGTGGCCGGGCTGGATGTCCGCTTTGGCTGGACGACAGGGATGCCCCTCGTGGCCCAAGTCGCCGCACTGGTTGTTGTTGCCTTGGGATTCGCTCTGGTCGCCTGGGCGATGGCGTCGAACGAGTTCTTCTCCACGATGGTTCGTATCCAGGAGGAGCGGGGTCACACCGTCGCTACTGGCGGTCCCTACCAATACGTGCGCCATCCAGGTTACGTCGGGGCGATCATGTTCCAACTTGGGTCACCCATCGCGCTCGGCTCGCTGTGGGCGCTCATCCCCAGCGGGCTGTCGGCGATACTCTACGTGGTTCGCACGGCGCTGGAGGATCGAACGCTAAGGGAGGAACTGGACGGCTATAAAGACTATGCCCAGAGCGTGCGTCATCGCCTCGTGCCGGGCCTCTGGTAACATAAGAGGATGCTGAGAATGGATCACGTCGTATATGTCGATGCAAAAGCAAAAGAAATGGAGAACCTGGTCGCCGGGGGGAAATCAATGATCATTCGCGGCGCTACGGGTAGGAAGATGCCCTATGGCAGAGTCAGCCCTGGCGACGTGCTGTATTTCATCAACAACAATGCCGAAAGCGTAATCAAGGCGAGAGCCAAAGTAAAGAGCGTCTTCAATTCGGACAGGATGTCCAAAGATGAATCGGTACAGTTGGTGGAGAGCCATCAAGACAAGCTACATCTGACGGGGACGCAACTCAAGAGGTGGGCTGGCAAGAGATACATCGTGTTGATTGAAGTGGATGAGATCGAGGAACTGGCTCCTTTCCCCATTGACAGAAGCGAGTACGGGAACATGGATGACTGGCTGCCCGTGGGAGATATCGAGGGCGTAAGGCTCTAAACATATATAGAGTGTCTATCATTTCCTGGCGGTCGGCTCTGTTTATGGATGCCAAGAAAAATATTCAAAAGAAAATCATAACCTTCCTTCTGCTAACCTTCGCCATCAGTTCCGTCTCCTACTACTTCATGATCTCCAGGGGATCAGCGCGCGACGTGGGGATGGCCTGGATGTGGAGCCCCGGCATCGCGGCCGTTATGACCCAGGTGCTCTTTCGGGGGAAGCTTCGCGACTTCGGCTGGCGACTGGGTGAGGCCAGGTACCTCCTCCTCGGCTACGGGGTTCCCCTGGCCTACGCCTCGGCCATCTATCTCCTGGTTTGGATCACAGGGTTCGGTGGCTTCCGCCCTCAATCGGCCCTTATGTTGCTCATGTTCGCCACGCTGGGGCTTGCCGTGGCCTGCATGGCGGCCCTGGGCGAGGAGCTTGGCTGGCGCGGGCTGCTGGTCCCGCAGTTGGCGAAGATTACCACCTTCACCAAGACCGCCTTGGTGACTGGGATCGTTTGGGCCATCTGGCATTACCCGGCGGTTATCTTCGCCGACTACCACAGTACGGCGCCACGCTGGTTCGATCTTATGACCCTCACCACAAGCGTCTTAGGAATGAGCATCTTCACCGCCTGGCTGCGGCTCAAGTCGGGCAGCATCTGGCCCGCGGTGTTGTGGCATGGGGGCCACAACCTCTTCATTCAGCAGATCTTCCTCGACATGACAGTAGACATGGGCATCACGGACTACTTCGTGGACGACTTCGGTATCGGAGTCCTGCTTTCCATGATCGTGCTTGGCTACATCTTCTGGCGGTAGCGCTGGGAACTGCCCAGCACCCCATATGCGATGTGAACTTATCGGAGAGCGGAGCCGGATTCGATGAAAAGTAAGGAAATGAATGCGCCGATCCTGGTTCTTGGAGGCACGGGACACTACGGCAGGCATATTGTCAGAAGCCTTCTCGACAAAGAGCAGCCCGTCCGGGTTCTGAGTCGGAAGGCTGCCAACGCCCGAGAGATTCTAGGGGATGGGGTTGACATTGTGGAAGGTGAGATCATATCGCAAGGATCGGTGGTGGAAGCATTGAGAGGAGTTCGGGCAGTTGTCATTAGCGTGTCTGCCTTCAACCCACAATCAATTCGGAAACTGAGACTTATCGAACGAGACTCCGTCCTTATGG
>JBFFDV010000180.1:0-5689 GCA_041559215.1 Anaerolineae bacterium
ATCTTCTCTCTGGCGTGGATCCTCCACGCGGCAACTCCTGGCCATTCAGGTGGACACGCCAAAGCGCGGCAGAACAAATCGCATTAACACAATCCAGAGGACGAAGAAGATGATGAGGAACAACACCTGATAAATCGGACTTTCTGGCATCATTTTCTCCTTATTGATCTGTCACCTTATATTATACCAGAGTATCGCGACTCTTGCACGGCGTGGGTCTCGTGAACAGGTGGTTAGATAGAAGATCGGCAATTCGCTCCAGGGAATCGTACCCTTTTCCATTATACTGGTAGCCGTTGGCGGTGAAGAGGACGCGGGGTTCAATCTGGCCGAAGCGATTCAGGGCGTCTTTGGTGCCCAAATCTGGGAAGCAAGAGGAGTACACGGCCCCAATGCTGCTGCCCGCGAGCACCGACTAAAGACAATGATAGGAGTGCTCACCGGGAGGGGTAACTGAACCTTAAGATTTGATGCGGTCCTCACGATTGCACCTTGACAAATGCAGGCAAATCCTATATAATATTATACAGTGAAAGCCATTTTTGTGCTGTGAAACCACCGTGTAGATAGTGCTGTATCGTACCTCATCTCAGGGCACTACCAGCGGCCATACTGTTGTCTATTGTTGGTCCTTGGAGGCACCTCGAAAAAGGAGCGCACAGTGTCTCGCAACTCGAAGCGGTATCACATTCGTGCTGTCGATCGCGCTCTAGATCTGCTCGCCACACTCTCCACATCTGAAACAGAGCTCACCCTTACTGAATTAGCCTCTCGGCTCGGCTTAAGTCCGAGCACAACCTATCGCCTCCTGGTCACCCTGGAGAGCCGTGGTTATGTAGAGCGCAGCAACCAGACCGGTAGCTACAGTCTGGGAGTTGCCTGCCTAGACTTGGGCAATGTTTTCCTGTCTCAGGTTGACCTACGGGAGCGAGCTCTTCCTACCATGGAGGCCCTTCGTGAAGAGTACAAGGAAACGGTGCATCTGGGGATTCTGGATGCTAGTCGAATGGAAGTGATCTACCTGGAGAAATTGGAAGGGTTATTGCCCGTAGTGATGAGGGGCTCGCGGGTAGGTGGGCGCGTCCCCGCCCACTGCACTGCTCTGGGCAAGTGCATGTTGGCTTACTTGCCAGAGGAGGTTGTACGTGATTTCTACACTGACGGGGGCCTCGCCGCCTACACTCCTAACACCATAACCGACCTCAACGACTTGGTGCAAGAGTTGAGAGAGACCAGTCGGAGAGGTTTTGCTATTGATCATGTGGAGCACGAGTTTGGTGTGAAATGTGTGGCCGCGCCGGTATGGAACCATGAAAAGGTGGTTGTTGGAGCGATCAGTATGTCTGGTCCCGCTAACCGCATGAGCAAGAAGCGGAGCCTTGAACTTGGCCCCTTGGTCAGAGAAGCGGTCCTAGAAGTGTCTAGGAGAATGGGATACATGCCCTGAACAGCGGCGACGTGCCGGTCAGTATCTACGCACGAGAGTCAGCCCTCGGGTCAGGGGATTAAAACAGTGGAACTATGGAGGATGAGACGTGAAGATGTTGATCGATAGCCGGTGGGTGGAAGCCTCCGACGGCAATTGGCTGGAAATTGAGAATCCAGGCACCGGCGATGTTATCGACAGGGTCCCGTTCGCTACCTTGCAAGATGCCGAGACGGCACTTCAAGCGGCCCAAGCGGGTAAGGATAGGATGGCCAGGTTGCCGGCCCACAAACGTTCCGCGATCTTGTTCCGCATCGCTGAGGCTATGGAGGCCAATAAGTCCGCGCTGAGTGAGTTGCTGGCCCGAGAGAACGGCAAACCAATTTCGCAAACCAGAGAGGAGATAGGAGCTGCGATACGCATTTTCCGAGGGTTTGCGGAGGAAGCCAAGCGGATCTTCGGCCGGGTGGTGCCCATGGATGCAGTGCCAGGCCAGGAGCGGCATCTGGCTGTGACCATCCGCCAGCCCTTGGGGGTGGTGGCGGCGATTGTACCGTTCAACTATCCAGTAGAGCTCTATGCTCACAAAGCCGCCCCGGCATTGGCAGCCGGCAATGCCGTGATCGCGAAGCCTCCTAGCGATTGCCCTTTGACTTTGCTCAAACTCGCTGCTTTGATGGAGGAGGCGGGACTGCCCAGAGCGGCGCACCAGGTGATCACCGGACCGGGAGCGGTGATCGGAGAGTTCCTGGCCGGGAGTCCGGATATTCAGATGGTGACCGTCACCGGCAGCACAGAAGTGGGCATTAAGATTTCGCAACTGGCCGCCGAGCATCTGAAGAGGGTCCACCTGGAGCTGGGCGGCAACGATGCCACAATCGTCTGCGCTGATGCGGATTTGGAAAAGGCGGCCGAAGCAGTTGTCCTGGGTCGGCTGGCTCGCGGAAATGGCCAGATTTGCTGTGCCGTCAAGCGTATATTCGTGGAAGAGTCTGTATATGGGCGTTTCGCTGAGATCCTGACGAAGAAGGCCAAAGCCCTCAAAGTAGGTGACCAACTGGAGGAGGACACAGACGTGGGGCCGCTGATCAACGAGGCGGCCGCCAAGGAGGTAGAGGCGGCCATCAACGGCGCGATAAAGGCAGGGGCAACCTTGAGAGCAGGAGGACACAGACGCAACGCCTTCATCGAGCCCACAGTATTGACCGACGTCCCTCCCCAGGTCGATCTATTCTATCAGGAAACCTTTGGGCCGGTCGCGCCGCTTGTGTCCGTTGAGAATATAGATGAGGCGATCGAGATGGCCAACGACACCCCCTACGGTCTACAGGCGGCAGTATTCACCAAGGACATCTCTCGCGCCTTCGATATCGCTTACCGCCTGGAGGCTGGAGGGGTAATTGTCAACTGGTCCTCCGCGATACGGGTGGAAAGCTTGCCCTTCGGTGGGATCAAGATGAGCGGCCACGGACGCGAAGGGCTGCACGACACCCTCGACGAGATGACCGAGCAAAAGATCATTCTATTGCATGACGCTCTGTCGGTATTCGACCAGGAGTAGCTGGGCTGATGGCACACTCGGATCTCCTGCAGATGCAGGGAATTAGCAAGAACTATGATGGGACGCGGGCCCTTGATAAGGTGGATTTCTCTGCGAGTGTTGGCGAGGTGCATGCCATCGTTGGTGAAAATGGGGCAGGGAAAACCACTCTAGTGAAGATCCTTGCCGGGGCGGTGCAAAGGGATCGAGGAGAGATCCTATTGGACGGAAGCGCGGTGGAAGTGCGGACGCCGCTTGACGGTCGTCGGCTGGGGATTCGCGCCGTGCATCAAGAGTTCAGCTTGGCTCCTCATCTCACCGTTACGGAGAACATACTAATGGGCCAGATGCCCACTGGCAGGCTGAAGTGGTGGGTCGATTGGCGCCAGGCCCACCGCCGGGCGGAGGAGATCCTCCAGGAGATTGGCTTTACCGGCATCGATGTGCGGACGCCCGTCTCGCGCCTAAGCGTCTCTCACCAGCAGATGGTGGAGATCGCCAAGGCCGTTGCAGAGAGCCCGCGCATTCTAATCCTGGACGAGCCTTCAGCGGTCCTCTCCCAGGAGGAGTTGAACCGCCTCTTCGCTTTGATTCAGAGACTCAAGGAAGAGTCTGCGGTGATTCTGTACATCTCGCATCGACTGGACGAAGTCTTTGAGGTGGCAGATCGAATCACGGTGCTAAGGGATGGTGAGTTGGTGGGCACCGTGTACTCGCAAGACACGGATGAGGGCGAGTTGATCAAGATGATGGTGGGTCGGACTTTGGGCGAAATCTATCCAGTCCGACGCACACATCCTGGGGAAGAGATTCTGAGGGTGGAAAGCCTCAGTCGAGAGGGATCATTTTCGGATGTCTCCTTCTCACTTGCTCGGGGTGAGATTGTAGGGCTGTTCGGCCTCGTAGGGAGCGGCCGCACCCAATTGGCAAGATGTATCTTCGGCGCCGAAGCACCCACGTCTGGAGAAATCCGCTTGGGAGGGGAAGTGGTCAGGCTGAAATCGCCTCATGATGCTGTAAACGCAGGCATCGCGCTTGTGACCGAGGACAGGAAGCGGGACGGCCTAGTCATGAGTTGCACGATTCGCGACAATGTAAGCCTGGCGACTTTGGACCAAGTGAGCCGCTGGGGCTTCCTGAACCGCCGACGTCAGGACACTCGAGTGCAGGCCAAAGTGCAGGAACTGGATATCCGCCCTCCTCAAATCAGACGGTTAGTCCGGCAACTCAGTGGAGGAAATCAGCAGAAGGTGGCCCTCGCCAAGTGGCTCCTTTCTGAGGCGAAAGTGCTCATTTTAGATGAACCGACTCGGGGTGTGGATGTGGCGACAAAGGTGGACATCTACCACATCATGGGCGACCTGGCTGAAAGCGGATGCGGGATTCTCTTCATTTCGTCGGAGCTGCCGGAGATACTGGGCATGAGCGACAGGGCTTTGGTGATGAGAGAGGGTCGCCTGGTGGGTGAGTTCACAAGGGCACAAGCCAGCGAGGAAAGCGTGTTGGCTTCCGCTGCTGGGGTAGTCCAATGAAGGGAGGGCTGGCGTAAATGTCATCCAATTCCTCTGTCGGGCAGGTAGCACGAGTCCGTGCCTTCCTGTCTGCTCGAATCGGCGGACTGTCTCGAGAGACGTTGCGCCGTCGCTGGGTGGACTATGGCTTCATGACGGCTTTTGTCATCCTGCTCCTGATCTCCGCCTCTGCCTCGGATGTATTCTTCACTCAGCGCAATCTAAGCAACCTGTTCCGGCAGATCGTGACCAATGGCTTGGTCAGCCTTGGGCAACTCGTCGTGATCCTGACCGGTGGCATCGATCTCTCGGTGGGATCTATCGTGGCTCTGAGCGGAATTCTGGCTGCCGGCCTGCAGCAAGAGATGCCTCTTTCGCTGGCCATTGTCATCGCCTTGAGTGCCGGATCACTCGTCGGCGCCATCAACGGCTTCGTGGTGGCCCGCTTCAAGCTGGCGCCATTCATCGTCACGCTGGCGACCATGAGCGCAATCCGAGGAGCGGTCTATGTCTATTCGGAAATCCCCCAAGTTCCGTCGAACCCCGCCTTCCGCGCGTTCTTGGGGGGTGGGTTCATCGGTCCGGTGCCGGTGCCGGCAATCATTATGCTGGTCTCTTTCGCCCTGGTGTGGGTTTTCCTAAACCGAACAACCGCTGGGAGGGCGATTGTGGCCATGGGGGGCAACGAGGAGGCGGTCAGACTGGCAGGCATCAACGTAGGCCGTCATATCTTGCTGGCCTATATCATATCTGGCTTCTTCTCTGGCTTGGCCGGCGTGATCCTGGCCTCCCGTCTGGCCATTGCGCAGCCAAGCCTGGGAATCGGCTACGAATTGGATGCCATTGCCGCATGTGTGATCGGCGGGGCCATCTTGGGTGGAGGCGGCGGAGGCGCCATCGGTACTTTTGGTGGCGTGCTCACGCTGGGGTTGATTGACAACCTCCTGAATCTCTTTGGCGTGCAGACTTACTACCAACAGATTGTTAAGGGACTTATTATCGTCCTTGCCGTACTGGCCCGACGAAAGGAACAATAAGTCGAGTGTCTATCTAGCGTCCCTACCGCTCTGGGGACGAGGCGAAGAAAGGAGGTGGGGAAAAAGGACAAGACGGGTTGATGGAAGTTGATGGAAAGTTGGGTATGAAAGTCTAGACTAAGGAGGTAGATCGATGAAACGCACATTAATATTAGCCTTGAGTGTTGTGTTGGTG
>JBFFDV010000181.1:0-5681 GCA_041559215.1 Anaerolineae bacterium
CTCTTATTTGCGAAGTATATTGCAAGGAACGAGACTGATTTTGTCTGTGGTGAACTGCGAGGAAAGCCTCCACAACCACAGGGTCGAACTTCTTGCCCGCCTTCTCCTTGAGATAAGCCAGAACAGCTCTTGTATCCCAGGCAGGGCGGTAAGGACGAGCAGAGGTCATGGCGTCGAAGACATCGGCCACAGTGATGATCCTGGCCGCCAGCGGTATTTCTCCCCCTTTGAGCCCATCAGGGTACCCGCTGCCATCATAGGCCTCGTGTACGTGCTTGATGTAGGCGATAATACCCTTAAGCGGGCTGATCGGCTCTAGGATATCGGCCGCGATCAGGGGATGCGACCTTATTTGAGCCCCCTCTTCGTGGGTTAGTTTGCCCGGCTTGTTCAGAATACTGTCCTTCGTACCTACTTTCCCAATATCATGGAGGAGGGCAGCCAGGCGGATGTTCTCTACCTGCTCCTCTGGCAAGGAAAGTCTTCTGGCGATGGCGGTGGCATGGTCGGACACCCGCCCGGAATGATCCTTTGTATTCTCATCTCTCGCCTGTAGGGTGAGGACAATGCTCTCTATGGTGCTCTTGAAAAGTCGTTGTAGTTCCTCGTGCTTCCCCTCCAGTTCTCTGGTTCTCTCCTCGACTTTCCTCTCCAGTTCCTGCTGGTAGTGCTTCCTCTCCAGTATCAGGCGCCGGTTCTCCAGGGCTCTTCGAACGCCCATGAGCACTTCTTCGAGGTGAAAGGGCTTGACTAGGTAGTCATAGGCTCCTTCCCTCATGGCCTCTACAGCGGTCGCCCGATTATCAACGGTGGTTACTATGATCACTGCTATGTCTTCGTCATGTTTCTTAATGCTTTTCAACAACTCTAGGCCGTCCATGCCAGGCATCTTTATGTCACATAGGGCGAGCGCGCAAGAGTATCTCCGAAGCTTTTCCAAGGCCTCAAAACCACTCTCGGCCGTAATGCAGGAATAGCCCATCTGGGAGAGATATCGCCCCAATAAACCATTCACAGATGGCTCGTCGTCGACTACAAAGATGTTTCCGTCTGCCCGGTCTCCAAGATCAGTACTCATCAATAGCCTGCTCGATCATTCAGTGAACCCAACTCATACAATGCTTCCAGGGCGACATATTGTCTGGATGCATCTCGAGTTGCTAGGGCAAAGCACCGGTGGTGGACGTAGCTGCAGATGATGCCGGTATATAGACCATAGTAAACGCCCGAACCCCGGGCGTGTCCGCGCAAAGCCTGTTGGCTGAGCGCCCTTTTCACGGATCTGGTTGGTGCATCTTCTCCCATACCTGGGCAGAGGTACTCCACTACAGATAACGATTCACCAGCCAAAACGTTACAAGCAAAGTTCGGGAGGGCTGTACTTTCACTTAGGCGTTGCGCAGCAAAAGCCCGGGGAGCACGAGGGACCTGCCCTGAGCAAGGACTGTCCTGAGCCTACCCTGAGGGAAACGAATGGGTCCAGCCGAAGGATCGAAGGGTGTCACCCTACCCTTCATTCCCACCTAAATATTAGGGCTTGTGCCCAATTGCTGCGCAAGCCCGTGCGCTCTATAATTGGACTATCAGAGAGGATATAGTATAATACTTCAAGCCCTGTGGAGGAAAAGCCTCACCTGGTTGGGCATTGCGCAGCAAAAGCCCGGGGAGCATGAGGGGCCTGCCCTGAGCCTGACGAAGGGTGTCACCTCGCCCTTCATTCCCCCATACATATTGCGGCTTGCGCCCAATCGCTGGGCAAGCCCGGTTGTACCGAACCGAGGTGAGAGGACAGGATGTGGTGCGGCCACCGGGACCTTTCACCTTTATAGGCTTCGGAGCCAAAGTTATGTGAAAAGGGGAAGGAGAATGGGGCAGCGCAGGCATCCTCACCAAAAGGGAGGACGTATCCGGTGAAGCCATTGGCGACTGTCCCTCGCCGTTCGGAAGCGATCGAGGCCTTTAAGGGCCACGGGGGCTCCATAGCGGCCGTCTTTCCCATCCACTATCCCCGCGCCCTACTGCGCGCCTTTCACTTCCTCCCGGTGGAGGTCTGGGGGCCACCCGGGGTGGATACCAGCTACGGAGCGGCGCATCTGCAGCCCTATATCTGCTCCGTCGTCCGTAACGCGTTGTCGTTTATCCTGTCGGGAGGGCTCGATGCTGCTGATCTCTTCGTCGTGCCCCATGCCTGCGACTCGCTGCAAGGGCTGGGCAGCATCTTGACGGACCTGATCCCCTCACGACGGCCGGTCATTCCTATCTATCTACCCCGGGGACGGCGAGAGAGCGACCTCCATTTTCTCGCGGACGAATTCCGTTCGGTCTATCGGCGTCTGGAGATGATCACGGGCCGGTCCCCTACGGAGGAGGAGCTGGCTGCGTGCATCCAGCACGAGGAGGCAGCCGACGCGCTCTTGGCCGAACTCCACCACAACCGCCGGAGCCTGCCGTTGACAGAAGGCGAATTTTATCGGTTTATTCGGAGCCGTGAATATTTGCCGGTTGAGACCTTTGCCGAACTGGCGGGGGAGGTGCTGAACGCTAGCAGTCCCACAGAGATGACGCATGCCCGAGGGGACGACGGCCGTGTTCCGATCATCCTTTCGGGCATCGTTCCCGAGCCTATGGCTCTGTTGGACGCCATCTCCCAAATGGGAGGCGCGGTGGCGGCGGACGACCTGGCTTGCTGTGGTCGTCGGCTGTATCCGATTGGCACTAGTGAGGATCCATTTCGACGGATGGCTGAGCGACTCATCTACGCCCTGCCCGATCCAACCCGGGGTAATCCCATCGAGGAGCGCCTGGCGCATCTAGGCCAGTTAGTGGAGACGTCGAACGCTAAGGGGGTGGTCTTTTATGGAGTCAAGTTCTGCGAACCAGAGTTGTTCTACCTACCGATCCTGGGCCGAGAGTTGATGGCGGCGGGGATCCCGTCGCTGACAGTGGAGGTGGACATCAATGACCCGTTGCCCCACCAAGTCCTCACAAGGATGGAAGCTTTTCTGGAGATGATCCGATGAGTATTGGAGGCACGCTCTGGTATCATTGGAACGTCAACCTAGTTGGCCCCGCCGCGCTTCGTTGGGCGCGCTGGCGAGGCGAGCGCAGGGCAAGGGGCGGCGCTGGCTGGAAGAGCGAGGTACTGACGCCGCCGCTCCGAATCTCGCCACGGACCAAAGAGTTGGTTGGGCGGCATTATCTCGAGGGACGCTACGCCAATCTGCATGGCAAGGTCGCCTGGGTTACATCTGGCGCCCCCCTCGAGTTTTTGACTGCGCTGGATTATTACGTTCTCTACCCGGAGAACCACGCGGCCATCTGCGGAACGGTGCGTGTGGTAGAAGAGATCGCCTCCGAGGCCGAGAACGCCGGCTATTCGCGCGATATCTGTTCCTACGCCCGCACCGACATCGGGGCGGTGCTCTCCGGGAAGACGCCGGTGGGCAGGCTTCCCAGGCCGGACCTGCTGCTGGCCTGTACAAACATCTGTCAAACCGTCCTTCACTGGTACCAGGTGCTGGCCCACCATTTCCAAGTCCCCTTGATCCTGATTGACACCCCCTTTGTCTATAGCGAGGTTGCGGATCATGCCGTCGCCTTTGTCAAGCGACAACTGGAGGAGGCGATCCCGGTAGCCGAGCGGGTGGCGGGCAAATCCCTCGACTCCGAGAGACTGGAGGAGGTCGTCCGCCTGAGCAAGGCCGCCTCCGAACTCTGGATGGAGTTGCTCGAACGGTGCCAGCACCGACCGGCGCCAATCTCGGTCTTTGACCAGTTCATCCATATGGGCCCCATTGTGGAGATGCGGGGCGACCCCGGCACGGTTGACTTCTACGCCGCAATGCTGGAAGAGGTGGACAAGCGAATTCACAGCGGGGTGGGGGCGGTGAAGAACGAGCGCAAGCGACTGCTCTGGGACAATCTGCCTATCTGGTACCGCATGCGCTATCTGGCCGAGTTTCTGGGACAACACGGAATAGTGGTCGTCGCCTCGACCTACACCAACGCCTGGGGCGAACTGAACCACTTGATCGATCCGGCACGACCGATCGAATCCATGGCCCGCACCTACATCTATCCCATCCTGAACCGCGGAACCGGAGACAAGCTGGCCACCATGCGGCGTATGATTGACAAATATCACCTGGACGGCGTCATTCTGCACTCGGATCGCTCCTGTAAGCCGTACTCCGTCGGCCAGATGGGCCAACGAGAGCGGCTGATCAAGGATGCTGGCGTCCCGGCGCTCCTGTTAGAGGCGGACCACAACGACCCGCGCGCCTTTTCGGAACAGCAGGTCGCCAACCGCCTGAGCGCCTTCGTCGAAATGCTGGAAGTATAGCTATATCTGAGATCAAAACGCCAGAGATTGACATCGAATGCACGGCCGCTAGGATCGTCGGGGCGGATGTGAGAGGGGCCATGGCTTGGCATCTATTGGAACGGAATTGTCCTCAATTCCTGGGAGCTTAGGGCGCTGCCCTAGGTGCCCTGGCGATTGGGCATCATTTAGGAGAAGGGAGGAAAGTACTCATGGAAAAGCCTTGGCTGAAGCACTATGACCAAGAAGTTCCCGCCCACATTGACTATCCGCGCATCCCACTCTACCAACTGCTGGAGGACTCCGCTTCCCAGTACCCCGAGCAGACCTGCACCAGGTTCTTTGGGAAGCAACTGTCCTACGGGGAGATAAAGGAACTCTCGGATCGCTTTGCCGCTGGCATCCGCGAACTGGGGGTCCAAAAGGGGGAGCGAGTAGCGTTGCTCCTCCCCAATTCCCCCCAATTCGTGATCGCCTACTATGGCCTGCTCAAGGCCGGGGCGGTGATTGTGCCCCTCAACCCCCTCTACACGGCCCGCGAACTCGCTTTTCACTTCGAAGACTCGGGTGCCGAGACGGTCGTCACTATTCCCATGTTCCTGGACAAGGCGACCGAGTTGTGGAATCAGACCCCTCTGAAGCGAGTCATCTATGGGCGCCTGGCAGACTTCATGCCCTTCCCCCTCAGCCTCATTCAAGGATTCCGTGAGGGACGCCAGATCAAGGGGGCCGGCGAGCCGAGCGATGGCCTAACCCTCGTGAACTTGAAGGATATGCTACAGGCACCGCCACCCTCTGAGTTCCAGCCAGAGCCGATCGATCCAGAGGAGATGGCAGTGCTCATTTACAGCGGCGGCACTACAGGGATCGCTAAGGGGATTATGCTCTCCCATTTTAACCTTGTAGCCAACGCCCACCAGGTTGCTGCCTGGGGCAGCATCGACGAGAGTGACCGTTTGCTCGCCGTGCTCCCTTTCTTCCATGGCTTCGGCATGAGCGTTCTCATGAACGCGCCCATGCTCGTTGGTGGGGAGATCGTTGTGCTCCCCCGCTTCAAGGCCAAGGAGGTGGCCAAGGCGATTGAGAAACACAAGCCCACCTTCTTCATCGGCGTCCCCACCATGTTCGTCGCCATGAGCAGTCTGCCGGGCATCGGCCGCTACGACTTCAGCAGCCTCAAAGGCATCTTTGTAGGAGCTGCGCCACTGACACAGGCGATCAAGGATGATTTTGAGGCGAAGACAGGCGGCCGAATGATTGAGGGGTACGGCCTCACGGAAGCGGTCACGGCGATTATGGCGAACCCCTACCGCGGAATGCACAAGCTCGCGAGCATTGGCATTCCCTTCCCCGATGTGGA
>JBFFDV010000182.1:0-5671 GCA_041559215.1 Anaerolineae bacterium
GCGAGACAGCACACCGAGCGAACTGAGCTTCGCAGCGCAGGCTGCGCTGCCACTGCTACTGGCGGACTAGGCGAAATCAGGAACTCAAGGCGCAGGGGGAAAGGAGGACCCAAGATGCGGACTGATGTGAGAAGAATCGCGGAAGGTCTCGCCACAGCGTGGTCATCCGGCGATGTGGAGAAGATAGCCTCCTTATTTCACGGAGGCCTCTGTCTTTTGAGGACGTGTGTAGCGGGGCGGCCTACGACGGCCACTAATAGCTAAAGGCTAGGGCCAAAGCCATTCTCGATCGAGTCCCCGACTTGAAGTTAGAAATCGAGTCCCTCGTCGCCGCTGGCCATTGGATAGGCGCCGACTGGATCGAGACAGGCGCGCAGAGCGGCAAGCGCTTCTGGCTGCGGTGCGCTTCGATCGTCGAACTGCACGAGGGCAAGATCAACCAAGAAGCTATCTACACCCACTTTGACGGGGCAACTTGGTTTGATGCCTGAGCGCCGATTGTTTGGCGGAGACTCAACAGTTGGGTGGTGGTGAAGGACAGGACGCAAACTCCTCTCGCCAGCATTGCCAATCATCCCCGCTAATGCTACAGTCTCTCTGAGGCCCCGCTGGTATCCCCTATGGTTTCGTCACGCCCTTGGCACATGTTACCTCCACAGGGGGGCTTCTCTGCCTACTACACTTCTATTGGCGGATCGAGAGAACCTGAAGGTGTGTAGCCCTAAAGTTCTGGGATGCACCATCTTCAGGGCTTGCCCAACAATCAATTAGGCGCAAGCCCCAAGATACAGGGCTGTAAAGAACATGAGGGGACACCCCTCGTGCTCCCCGGGCTTTTGCTGCGCAACGCCATTGTCAACACGTGGTTGACTATGCTCACCAAAGGGGGTAGAATGAGTCAACTTGCGTCGAGAACTGTAGAAACTGAGGTAAATACGGAATGGAATCCCTTTATCTGCTCTACCAGAGCTATGCTCTTCAGTTGTGGCTGCTCTTGCTTTTGTTGGTCGTCATCCTGGGTATCTTGTTGATTCTATTGTACAGGCAGGTAAATCGCTTGCGCCGCAGTTATGGGGCACTGCTGACCAGTGGTAAGGGAAAAGACCTGGGAGAGCTCCTCAGCATGTATGTTGAGCAGATGCGTCTGGCAGCCTCCAAGGCCGATCAACTGACTAGAACCTCGGAAAAGATGGAGCGGCAACTCCAGCATAGTGTGCAACGGGTTGGACTGATACGCTTCAACGCCTTCGATGGCATCGGCGGGGAGCAAAGCTTTGCCCTGGCTCTCCTGAACGCTCAAGGTGACGGCATAGTCGTCAGTTCTCTTCAGGGACGTGCGGAGGGTCGTCTTTATGCAAAACCTGTGAGTAAGTGGGATTCCACCTACAACCTCTCCGTGGAGGAGAAGGAGGCCATAGCCCAGGCCTACCAGAGCAGGGTTGACAAAGAATCCCATTTATAGTATAGTTTTCATCGGTTCTCACTATATTCGTATGGCTCCGCCACGGGGGCCAATCCCGGCTGCGAAAAGACAATTAGTTTGAGAATTCCGCCAAAAATCAGAATCCAAGGAGACAGTGTATAGTGGCACGCAAGAGAGAGACGCGATCATTAACCTTGATGATCGTGCCTCATTCTGAGCGTCCTCCTTTGAGTTTTCGCATTCCTTTGTGGGTCATCCCGACCTCGATAGCGTTGGTTTTGTTGCTCGTCTTCGGCCTCGTCTATCTCGCTGCCAGTCATGGTAGCCTCAGTGGTCAGATAGAGGAACTGGAGCGGGAGCAGGCGATGCAACAGGCGCGAGAACGGGAGATGCGGCTGACAATCCTATCGCAGCAGGAGGAGGTTACCACTCTGTCCGAGGCTGTGGAGCGGTTCAGAGCGGGAATGCTGGACCTGGAGAATCTCTCTCGTCAGATTCGTGAGCTTATAGGTTTGGGGGATGTGGTTATAACGGCGACGGCCACTGTTGAGCCGAGCTCGCATAACATGCAAGGGGGACAAGGTGGTTCCGATTTCGGCGACTCTAGCGTGTCGCTGGCACTGGAAGCGACTCATGGGGTGGAGGCGATGCAGTTATTGCTCCCTGAGAGAGCGCAGGAGCTGGAGTTGTTATTGGATGCCTTGAATGTGAGGATGGAAAGGATCGCTCCTGAGAAGCGGGACGATCCCGAAGAACTGGAGCGTCAGTTGCGTCTCCTGGCGACCGCCCCCACAATGTGGCCCGTGGAGGGGGGGGATATCACTTCCGAGTTTGGCTATCGGGTGCTGCCCTCTAAGGGCTATCTGGAGTTTCATAAGGGGCTAGATATCGGCGTCTGGTATGGCACGCAAGTAAGGGCTACCAAGGCGGGCGAAGTGGTCTACGCTGGATGGCGGCCAGGATTGGGTTGGACCATCGTGCTGGAGCATGAGATGGGCTTTTCCACCGTTTACGGTCACAACTCCTGGTACTTCGTGGATCGCGGGGATATCGTGGAGGAAGGAGAGGTTATAGCCTTGTCTGGCGGCTCAGGCAGGACTACGGGCCCTCACCTTCACTACGAGACTCGCCTCAACGACATCCCGATGGATCCCATGATCTACTTGGGATTGAACCAGCAGTGATTAGTCGCAATCGTGGATAGGCCTTGAGTGTCCCATAGGTTTGAGAAGGTTTTCGAAAGCTAAGGAGGTTCAAGCTTTGGTAGACGTAATAGACAGCCCGGTCAGCGATAGAATTGAAAACGTCATAGGTCCTACCGCTACCTTCATCGGGGAACTGAAATGCGATGGGGGGGTGCGCATCGATGGGGTGTTTCAAGGAAGTGTGGAGACGATGGGCAATGTCATCATCGGTGAGACGGCCAAGGTAGCAGCTGACATCGTGGGTCGCAATATCTCGATATCAGGAGCGGTGAAGGGGAGCATCAAGGCTATGGGGCGTTTGGAGATTCTATCTACAGGACTGGTCTGGGGCGACATAGACGTGGCTTCGTTCCTGATAGATGAAGGTGGCGTCTTCAGTGGTAGGAGCGAGATGCCGGTGGAGTTCGAACCCTTGCTGTTAGCTGCGGAGAGGGAGCCGGAGAGACTCATAGAGGGCAGAGAGGAGGAGGGCGAAGATTTCGCCATAACCTGATAGAGGATCCTGCTGTAGGCAAGGGGCTAGCTCTCTATGGGCTGGCCTTTTTTTGATGGCTTTAACCATCACCTTTCAGCGATGCGCTGCAAACCCTCAGGGTCTAGGATCTCTATTCTCTTGCGCCCTGTGTACACCAGCCCCTGGGCCTTGAATCTGTTCAAAGTCTGGGTGGTTGTCTCCCGATAGGTGCCGATGGCATCGGCCAGGTTCTGATGGGTGAATCCAGTGATGGTTGTCCCCTCTGCCTTCATCAAGCGGAGCAACAGAGAGGCCAGCCTTCCGGCAACCGTCTTAAAGGCGATGTCCTCCAAGCGGGCCTCGACCTCCACCAGCCGCTTCCCAATGACCTCCAAAATACGTAACGCTACTTGAGGTCTCTCCAGTAGCAGGCGCTCCAGATCAGCGCGACCCATTTTGCATACTGCGCAATCTTCAATGGCTTCGGCGAAGCTGTTATACATCCGCTGGCCGATCAACGACATCTCTCCAAAGACGGTACCTGCGGACAGGGTGTTTGTGACTATCTTCCTGCCGTCGGGGGAGATGCGGTACAGCTGTATCTTGCCTTCCTTGAGGATGAATAAAGCCTCTCCCGTATCCTCAGGAGCGTAGAAGATCTTGCCTACCTTACAGGGGATTAAGCTGATGGAGTTGTCCAGAGCCTCTAGCTCCTCGTCGCTAAGATCTTGGAAGATGTCGACCGCCTTGAGATAGCCGACCTTGGTTCCTACACGCATAGGCATGTCGCGACTCCGTGCTTTCGCTTCACTCTTGCACATCCTAACTACAAGAGTCATTATACATTATGACAAATCCCGAAGCAAGAAAGGGAGGGGATGTTATCAGCGCTTCTCCAATCCAAAGTTGGTTACCGTTGGTAATTCTTCCCAGCAGCGGTTATAATTACCGCTGACAATCGCGGAAAGGAAACGTGAAAAGATGGACCCTATAGCTTTTAGACTGCCCCTCCTAGGCATACCGATCTACTGGTACGGCATCATAGTCGTGTCTTGCATACTGATCGGTTCCTACGTAGCGACCCTCGAGGCCAAGAGACGAGGAGAGAACCCCGATCACATCTGGAATGGGCTGATCCTGGTCATAGTCTTTGGCTTAATAGGCGCTCGCCTGTATCATGTCATCTCCAGCCCTCAAGGCCTGGTTCGCGGCTTCGAATACTACCGTCAGCATCCTCTCGAGATTTTCATGGTGTGGCAGGGTGGGTTGGGGCTGTTCGGCATGGTGGCCGGGGGTGCCCTCGCCATATTCCTGTATGCCAGGTGGCAGAAGCTGGATTTCCTGACCTGGCTGGACATCGCTGCCCCACCGTTGGCTCTAGGACAGGCGATTGGACGCTGGGGGAACTTCTTCAACCAGGAACTGTATGGCTACCCTACCACCGTGCCCTGGGGCATTCAGATAGACATGCGGTACCGGCTGCCGCAATTCGCCGACCTGCCCGAGACGGCGCGTTTTCACCCCACCTTTCTCTACGAATCAATATGGAACCTCCTGGTCTTTGTGGTCCTTATGTATGTGGGGCGTCGCTATGGTGAGCGTTTGCTTAAGGGGGACGTCTTTCTTTTATGGGCCATTCTGTATCCGCTAGGGCGGTTCTTCGTGGAGTTCCAACGTCCCGACGCCTGGATGATCGGCCCCATCGCTGCCGCGCAGGTCTTCTCCATTGTGGCCATCGTTGTCGCTGTGGTGATCATGGTTTATCGTCATCGCTTCCGGCGACCAGTTTTGGAGCCAGAGACGGTGGAGGAAGAGGCATCGTAAGATCTTAGCGCCGGGACTGACAAAGCCAGCGGGAGTTCAAGGGGCGAGTTGACTGTCGGCGAGCATAGCACCCAAAGGAGGAGAAGTTGTTCAGAGAACTATTGAATAAAGTTCAGGAATGTCTTTCTGGCCACATAGCCAAGGGTTATGTGGCCGATATTATTCAGCATCATCGGATCCAGGCCAGCCCTGGGTTCCGCCAGGCAGCCGAATATTGCCAGGGACGTTTTCAGGAATTCGGTCTGAGTGGTGAAATCCTGGGCTTCGCCGCCCAGGAAGGTGTTTACTGCTGGGCGATGCCCATGTTCCAGGAGTGGGAGGCCGACGAAGCGGTGCTGTACCTGGTTGAACCGCCGGAAGCCTCCAGAAAACTGGCCGATTACAACGAGCTCAAGATGAGTCTCATCCAGCGGAGCGCCTCCTTCGACGGGGAAGCCGAGGTGGTACTGTTGGAGGATGGCGAGGAATGGGCCGAATACGAGGGTTTGGACCTGAGAGGCAAGGTGGTGCTCAGCAGAGGTGACAAGGATCGGCTTCACTACCTGGCGGTGGAGAAGCATGGGGCAGCGGGCATCATCTTCGACGGGATGAAAGAACTGCCCAGGCTGCGTCATGCCATGGACCTGCCAGATGCCCTGCAATACACCTCCTTTTGGTGGTATGGGGGCGAAACAAAATGCTTCGGCTTCGTGCTGTCGCCCAAGGAGGGAGAGCGCCTGCGCGCTTTGATCAAAGAAAGGCAACGGGAAGGGAAACCTCCGGTCA
>JBFFDV010000183.1:0-5629 GCA_041559215.1 Anaerolineae bacterium
TACCACATTAAACGACCGGTGAAACTCACCTTGACCAGAGACGAGTCCATGCGACGCAGCCCGAAACGACATCCGTATGTCATGGATTACCGGGTGGGTTTGGACAAAGAGGGTAAGATCTTGGCGGTAGATGCCAAGCTATTGTCGGATACCGGTGCCTACACCAACCTTGGGCCCAGAGTTATCGATCAGGCATGCATTTTTGCCTGTGGACCCTATGAAGTCCAAAATCTGCGGCTAGAGGGTTGGGCTGTGTATACGAACAACGTCAACGCCAGCGCCTTTCGAGGTTTTGGTATCAACCAAGCTGCGGTGACCATCGAATCCCTTTTGGACGAGGCGGCGCGTAAGTTGAATATCAGCCCCTTTGAGCTACGGTACAAGAACGCGCTGAAACGAGGAAGCAAAACAGCCGCGGGTGAGATCCTCAGGCGGAGCGTAGCCATGGAGGAGACGATTCTTGCTGTCCGAGATGCCCTCGACGAGGAGCTGCCGAACATCAGGCAGATGGTATCGCCTGGTAAGAGATTGGGCATTGGTCTGGCCGCTGGCTTCAAGAACGTAGGGGCGGGTAAAGGCAAGGTGGACGATGCCGGCGCTATCTTTACCCTCTTGCCGGGCGGAAAAGTGGGACTAAGAGCCTCAGCCGTGGACATGGGACAGGGAATTCGCACCACGCTGGTCCAAGTCGCCAGGCAAGTCCTCCCCCTAGGCCCAGACACTCTGGAACTCATCACCGGCGACACGGCATTAACCCCCAAGCATGGGGGAGCTGTGGCAGAAAGGCAGACCCTAATCAGCGGTAACGCGGTGATGAAAGCAGCGGAGCGGTTCAAGGCCGAACTCCTAAACAAGGCTGCTGTCATCGTAGCGCTGCCTCCGGACGAACTAGAGCTCCTGCCCGAGGGGATTGTGCACCTGAGAACTGAAACCCACCTCTCATTGGCAGATCTACAAGAACAACTGACCCACAGAGGGGAAAAGGCAGAGGCCAGCTTTGTCTATGTGGCCCCCAAGACTTTCGCCTTGGCCGATCTGGAAGGCCGCAAGAGCGTGCCGCCGGAAGAATATCGTAACTATCCCGCCTACGCCTATACAGCCCAAGTAGCAGCGGTCGAAATAGACCCCGAAACCGGTGAAGTGAAGGTGCTCAAGGTCTTGGCTGCTCACGACGTAGGCCGGGCCATCAATCCCCAGAAGATCGAGGGGCAGATCGAGGGCAGTTGTCTCATGGCTCAAGGGTACGCGCTTAGCGAGGAGTACCCGGTTGATGACGGCATCCCCAAGGCCCGTACTTATGGTGATCTCAGTGTACCCACGGTTATGGATGCTCCATCTATTCGGACCTTGATCGTGGAGAAACCCGACCCCACTGGCCCCCTGGGCGCCAAAGGGATATCGGAAGTGGCGACCGTGCCGCTTACACCAGCCATTCTAAACGCCATTTTCGATGCGGTAGGCGTACGCATCTACAGCTTGCCAGCCACCCCGGCCAGAATCCTGACCGGCCTGCAGAGTAATATGATATAATACGTGTCGGGGCAATAGCAACCACCTAGAGTGTAGGTGACAAACCGGAAAGGCTTGCAGGATCGCTATTATCTATCATAATCCAAATCCGAGTAAGAAAGGGGTGTGGCAATGCCAAGAATCATAGTCATCGGTGGTGGTTGGGCGGGGTGTGCGGCTGCGCTTTCGGCCAGCAAGGGTGGAGCAGATGTCGTCCTGCTGGAGAGAGCAGATACCCTCTTGGGCTCAGGCCAGGTGGGAGGCATTATGCGCAACAACGGGCGGTTCACCGCCGCTGAGGAGATGATTGCCATGGGTGGTGGTGATCTCTTCAAGCTGACAGACAAGAACGCGCGGCACGTGAATATCGAGTTCCCTGGTCACAAGCATGCCAACCTCTACGACGTAGCCCTCATGGAACCCATTGTCAGGCACTATCTCCAAGAGAATCAGGTAGAGATTTGGACCGTGAGCCGCGTTACAAACGTGCAAGTGACCGAGGGCAAGATCTCAGCTGTACAGTTGGAGACCAGGCAGACCCTCGAAGCGGATGCTTTCGTGGAGGCCACAGGCACTATGGGCCCCCAGGGAAACTGCCGCAAGTACGGCAATGGCTGCGCAATGTGCATTACTCGTTGCCCCACTTTCGGCCCGCGGGTCAGCATCGCGCAGAAAGCTGGTGTCAATGAGACGATGGCGAAGCGGCCGGATGGTTCCTTCGGGTCTATGAGTGGTTCTTGCAAGTTGAACAAGGATTCGCTAGATGAGGGGATACATCGGCAACTTGACCGGACAGGAGTCGCGGTGATTCCGCTGCCTAAGGAGGTAGCCGAGCACAAGAAGGAACTGCTGGCGATAAAGAGCTGTCAACAGTACGCCCTCAGAGAATTCGCCGAGAACGTGGTGCTGCTGGATACCGGCCACGCCAAGCTGATGAGCCCCTTCTACCCCTTGATAGATCTGCGCAACATCCCTGGGCTGGAGAATGCCCGTTTCGAAGACCCGTATGCCGGAGGCATAGGGAACTCCATCCGCTTCCTGGCAATGTCGCCCCGCGACAACCACTTGAAAGTGCAAGGGGTTGACAATCTATTCTGTGCCGGTGAGAAAGCAGGACTTCTGGTCGGACATACCGAAGCGATCTGCACCGGAACCCTCGCCGGCCACAATGCTGTCAGACACGCCCTAGACAAGGAACTCCTAGAACTGCCCCACAGCCTCGCCGTTGGCGATATGATCGCGCATGTCAATGAGGAGATGCAAACAGAAGAAGGGATGTTGAAGAAGTTCACCTTTTCAGGCTCGGTATACTTCGATCGTATGGAGGAGTTGGGCCTGTATAGCACAAATGCCGAGGAAATCCAAGCCAGGGTAGCTAAGGCTGGCTTGAGCGATTTCTTTGCCCAAGAGGTTAGCTAACTCCTGGGTGGAGATAGCAGAAATAGTCGGATGTATATCAGTAGATAACCATGAGAAAGGAGGTGCTGGAGAAAAAGTCCACAAGCCAGTTACGAGTCACTCAGATAATCAGACTACACAACAAAGTCAGGAGGAAATGGAAGTGAAAACGAAACTTGGTACAACACTCATCGTGGTCCTGTTGTTGTCGCTACTGGCTAGCGCCTGCGGCACACCGGCACCGCCACCACCTCCGCCTGAGGCCACGCCTCCTCCACCAGGACCGACCGGGTCCATCGTGATCGGAGATGGCGGCGACCCCTCGACCCTGGACCCTCAGTATGCGGACGATGGGTTTGAGCGGAACGTGAACGACAATATCTACGAGATGTTGCTACACCGTGATGCGGAAGGGAACATCGGCGCTGGTCTGGCCACGGACTGGGAGCAGGTGGACGACACAACTTGGCGCTTCACATTGCGACAGGGTGTGGAATTCCATAACGGAGAGCCCTTCAACGCCAATGCCGTCGTCTACAGTGTGGAAAGGATTATAGATCCCGAGTTCAACTCGGAGCAAATCTCCTTCGTGGAGACGCTCATCGGCGCGGAGGCCGTTGACGAGTACACGGTGGACATCCTCACCGATGGTCCCGATCCTATCTTGCCGGGCCGCATGAGCTGGATGAAAATCGTGCCGCCGGTTTACACCGAAGAGAATCCGGACGAGTTCGTGGAGAACCCAGTTGGCACTGGGCCTTACAAGTTTGTAGAGTGGATGAGAGGCGACCACGTCACCCTTGAGGCCAACGAGGACTACTGGGGCGGCGCGCCCAGCATCGCCACGGTGACCATCAGGCCTATCGAGGAAGACGCCACCCGATTGGCGGCGCTCCAAGCGGGCGAGGTGGACCTGATCACTGGCCTGATACCCGAGTATCTGGCCCAGGTGGAGAACTCGGTCGCCATCCACGGTCTGGAGTTCCCGTGGATCAGGATCAACATCGACAATCCACCCCTGAACGATGTCCGGGTACGACAGGCACTCAACTATGCCATTGACAAGGAGGCGCTGGCGGATGCCCTCTATGGTGGCTATGCAGGGGTGGCGGACGGCCAGATATTGACCTCAGGGCACTTTGGATACAACCCCGACGTTGAGGCGTATCCCTACGACCCGGAGATGGCAATGGACCTCCTCGAGGATGCTGGCGCCACAGGGGCGACCCTGGAATTAGTGGGCGAGTCGGGCCGCTGGTTGAAGGACAAGGAGTTGGTGGAAGCTGTGGCCACGCAGCTAGAAGCCGTGGGCCTGAATATCGAGGTCAACATCGCCGAGTGGTCAGACTGGCTCGATCTGCTCTTCGCCGGTAGGGAGGCCGCTCCTGACCTCCAGTACTCCTCCCACGACAACGTTCTATTGGATGCCGACCGCACGCTCTCTGGGATGTTCACGTTGGGAGGCAGCCAAGCGGCTTACAACAACCCGACAGTTGACCAGTTGGTGGAGGACGCAAGGACGGAGACTGACGTCGCGACCCGGGAGGATATGTACCATCAAGCGGTGCAAACCATCCATGATGAAGCAGCGTGCATCTTCCTGCTCAACCTGGATAACATCTATGGCCTGAGTGAAAGGCTGGAGTGGACACCGCGCCTTGATGGTCGTATTATGGTCGGGGAGATGACCCTCGTCCAATAGTCGGCCCGTATTAGTCTGGGCGAGGCTGCTACCAGCCTCGCCCAGACAGCTTGCGAAAGGGGGTGATCGCAATTACAGCATATTTTATCAGACGGCTTCTCCAATCCATCTTGGTGATTGTGGGCGTTTCCGTGGTGGTATTCATCATCACCCGTGCCATAGGAGACCCCGCCCGAATGATGATGCCGCTAGAAGCAACCGATGAGCAGGTTGAAGCCTTCGCTGAGCGAATGGGCTTCAGGGATCCCCTCTGGGTCCAGTTCTGGAATTGGGCCAAGAACGCAATAAGGGGTGATTTTGGAGACTCGCTCTGGCAGCAGACTCCCGCCATGGCCCTGGTTTTGGAAAGGATGCCCGCCACCTTACTGCTCTGTTTCACCGCCATCACCCTCGCTGTCCTGGCCTCCTTGCCATTGGGCACACTCGCCGCTCTGAGGCCTAGGTCTTGGCTGGATAAGCTAACGACCAGTTTCTCCTTGATCGGGGTCTGTATCCCCGACTTCTGGTTGGGCCTGATGTTGATTCTCCTGCTCGCCGTATCCATCCATATCTTCTTCACCTCGGGATACGGCACGTGGAGACACCTGGTATTGCCTGCTGTGACTCTAGCCGCCCGGCCTTGGGGGCGCATCACCCAAATTGTCCGAACCAGCATGATGGACGAGATGCATCGAACTTACATGATGACGGCAAGAGCCAAGGGCCTCACTGAACAGAAGGTTATCATCTCGCATGCCTTGAAGAACGCCAGTATCCCCATCGTGACTCTCGCGGCGTGGGAGCTAACCCGCATGTTGGCTGGTTACACCATTGTCGTGGAGACTGTATTCGCCTGGCCCGGTTTTGGCCACCTGGCAATGCAGGCCATCGAGCGCCGTGACCTGACCTTGATCCAGGCAGACGTGTTCCTGGTGGCTTTGATTGTGGTGGCGATGAACATAACAATAGACTTCATCTACGCTGCTCTGGACCCTCGCGTCCGGCTGGCCTAGGAACTGGCAGGGTTCCGATGTGTGAGAA
>JBFFDV010000184.1:0-5616 GCA_041559215.1 Anaerolineae bacterium
GCTCGGCTTGCGCAGCAATTAGGCCCAAGCCGCAATATTTAGGGGGGAATAAGGGCCAGGGGCCTGTCCTGAGCGAAGTCGAAGGAACACCCCCAATGCTGTTGCATTAATTTGTCAGGACGAGCTCCTGTTGGCCCCCACCCCCCCTCCCCCAGTGGCTGCCGCACCGCGTTACCAGTTCACCCAAGTCACTGGGGGAGGGGGGAAGTGAACCTTCTGTGGGGGACACCCCCACTGCCCCCGTCAGGCCTGCCCTGAGCCCGACGAAGGGTAACTGGCCGCCCCTGAACCTCCGCTCTGTTCATTCTTATGCAACACTACTGCGGGACACCCCTCGTGCTCCCCGGGCGTCTGCTGCGCAACGCCTGGCTGTATCTCAGTAGTGTAGGGGTGTTAGGCACCTCACATGATGGGCACAAAGCCATCTGCGGCTTCGGATGCTTCAGTTATTCCGCTTGCCAAAATGGGCACGCGGGGGTATAATAAATTATGTAAGGAGGAAATTAGCGATAATGTCAGAAAAGAAGAGGTTACGTGACCCTGCGCAGGCGGCTGGTTTGCTTTCCGAGATACTCAAGCAAGGCAGGCTGATCTTGCGCTTGTTGGGCGATCGGCGCGTGCCAATCTGGCCTAAACTGATCATACCGGGCACCATTGCCTATGTCCTCTCCCCCATAGATTTCCTGTCAGATCCTATCATAGGGCTGGGGCAGTTGGATGATATTGCTGTTTTCCTCATCGGCCTCAAACTTTTTGTTGAGCTATGCCCCAGGGACATCGTCCAGGAACACCTGGATAACCTGTCCTCTGTTATAAGCGGTTCTTACCGCGTGGTGAAAGAAGAAGGAGAGGAAGAGGAGACTCCCCAGGGACAGATGATTGAGGGGCAACAGCCGACGCTTGAAGCGTCGGAGAAAAGGGCCGAGCTACCCTCGGCCAGTTCCGAAGACGAAACAATGAGTTAATAGCCAAAGCGGCTGTGCGGCGTGGCAAGGCTGCATTTCATCAATAGTGAGGAAGGACGCGAATCTAATGGCAGAAACTGAGTTGAGACTACCTGGGGAGGTAGCCCGAGAACTGGGGATTTCCACCTCGACCCTCCGTCGTTGGGCCAAGGAGTTTCACCCCTACCTGTCCAAGAAGGCTGGCAAGCCAGGCAAAAGCGGCGCTGGGGCCGCGACACATCGCCGCTATACCCAGGCCGACGTGGATCTCCTGACCCAGGTCAAGGCCCTGTTGGACCAGGGGATGACTTATGGGCAGGTGATCCAGCACTTGAAAGGTGAGAAGCCTGCTGCAAAGGAGGAGGAACAAGAAGGGGAAGCTTATTCGATCGTGCCCTCTGAGGCCGAAGTGGAGGCCCCAGCGCTCGGTCGCAGTTTCGTCGTCGTCGCCGATGCCCTGCGCAACATTGGGGAGAATCAGCAAGCGATCCAGAACAGCTTGCAGGTGAACCGCAACCTTTTGGGGGTCCTGATTCAGGACAACTTCAACCTTAAGGAAGAAAACGCCAAGCTGAGAGACCGGGTGCTGAAGCTAGAGCAGGCTGTAAATGAGCTGAGACGGCAAAACCAAACACCCCCCTTGAGCTCAGAGGAACAAAGGGAGCTGGAAAACAGAAAAGGCTGCCTGAGCTTCAGCTCGAAATAGAGGGGTCATTTCTGCGTTGCCTCAACGTCATGGCGATAAATGAAGATGCTATGACGCTCTTCATACTTATCAAGTTTAGATAGCCTCGTGGTAATCAGCGGTGGTTAGACGGTTCACTCTAGCTGATATCTTACTGGTGAAGCGGTTGCAAGAGCAAGGGGGTTATCTCGATCTGGAGACAGCCTTGCTCTGGTCGCCTGCTCCCTTGTGGGTGGCCTTGACCGATTATCTTCCCCTAAATGCGGCACGCAGTTCCACCTTCGTCGAGCATGACTCCTCCACAGGGCATCCCGTGCACGGTTTCCTGCAAGCCTGGGATCGGGCCGGCAGGCTGGCGTGTGATGTTATGTGTATCGCTCCCTCCTTGAAGGGATCCTCCGCCGTTTCTCAGGTGTGGTATGACTTGTTGGAGCATCTTTGCCTGGATAAGGGCGAGCAAGGGATGCAGCGGGTCTTTGCTAAGGTCTCGGAAGATGAGATGGGGATAGATGTGTTCCGCCAGGTCGGTTTCGGCAGCTATGCACGTCGGCACATCTTCCGTCTGGAGCAGCTTCCCCCTGATCTTCCCTCTCCAAAGGTCATGCGATTGCGCCCAGTGGAAAAAGGAGATGCCTGGGGGTTGCGACAGCTACAGAGTTACCTGACCCCTCGTCCAGTGCAGCAGGCCGAGGGAGGCATCAACGGGGAGGGAGACCTAAGAGGGGCTTTGCCGTGGTGGAAATCTCGGCACACAAAGGAGTACGTGTTGGGGGATAGGGCCCAGATCCAGGCCTACTTACGCATCGTCCTGGGTGAGGAGGGTTACTGGCTCAGGATCATGCTTCGGCCTGAAGCCGTACACCAAGCCAACACGATATTATCCGAGTCCCTGTCTACGGTGTCTGCATATCCACGACGGCCCGTCTACTGCAGTGTGCCTGAGTATGAAGCCGGCCTGCAAGGAGCGTTGGGCGAACTTGGTTTCCAGCCTTTTGCCTCAGAGTTGCTTATGGTAAAGCACACTACGGCGCGGGTAGGGGTCCCCGTGAGTAAGTTAAGCGCGGCCTTGGACAAACAGGTGGAGACGGCCACTCCTATCTCTACAAGCAATAGTTGCAAAGAAGCACTGGGTGATAGCTGAACCTGATAAGGTGAGCCATATATATGCAGCAAGAGATAACTGACGATTTGGATGCCATGATTGAGGTCTTGCCCCCTTCTCTCCAGAAGGCTCTGGGCGAGATGAATCAGGAAGACGAGCTTCTGGAGGTGGTCCTGGACCTGGGGCGGGTGCCAGAGGCTCGTTTTATCGATCGTGAAGCTGTCCTGAGTCCCTCTGAGGTGGCCGAAGAGGATATCGAATACGTGGCCTCGCGTATAGGCCGCTTTGGCGATGATAACCGGGCCGGCATCGAGCGCACCTTACACCGCATCTCGGCCATCCGTAACCGCGAGGACAAGATTGTGGGCCTGACCTGCCGCGTGGGGAGGGCGGTCTATGGTACGATTGATGTCATCCGTGACATTGTGGAGTCGGGGAAGAGCATGCTATTGTTGGGGCGGCCCGGCGTGGGCAAGACGACACTGTTGCGCGAGGTGGCCCGGGTACTGGCCGAGAAGAGGCGGGTGGTCATCGTGGACACCAGCAACGAAATCGGTGGCGATGGTGACATCCCTCACCCGGCTGTTGGCAAGGCACGGCGTATGCAGGTCAAGACGCCGACTATGCAGCACGCGGTCATGATCGAGGCAGTGGAGAACCACATGCCAGAGGTGATTGTCATTGATGAGATAGGCACAGAGCTGGAGGCGGCAGCGGCCCGCACTATTGCCGAGCGAGGGGTGCAACTGGTGGGTACAGCTCATGGCAATACCTTGGACAACCTGATGATGAACCCCACACTGGCTGACTTGATCGGAGGCATCCAATCGGTGACGCTCAGCGATGAGGAAGCTCGGCGAAGAGGAACGCGCAAGTCAATACTAGAGCGGAAGGCCCCACCGACCTTTGACGTTGTGGTCGAGATTCAGGACTGGGAACGACTGGTCGTTCATCATGCTGTGGCTGAGGCGGTGGATGCCATCCTGGAAGGTCGCCTCGTACCCCCGGAGATACGCTACCGCGATGAGGAGGGGGAGATACACGTCGAGGAGATGACCTTCCCTGACATCGAGGAAGAGAGGATCTTCGTCCCATCGCGCGAGCCAGTGCAGCGCCGTCGCCCTTTGCCCGTATACCCCTATGGCATAAGCCAGCACCGGCTGCAACAAGCGGCCAAAGGCTTGAAGGTGCCGATCACTATCGTGGATGATTTGGCCGAAGCCGAGGCGGTCTTCACTCTGAAGAACTACTATCGCAAACGACCGCAAAGGATCAGCGATGCCGAAAGAAAGGGCATCCCTGTCTACGTGCTGCGCAGCAACACCATCACCCAGATGGAAAGCTGCCTGGCTGATATCTTCGGCGTGCAGGTAGATGTAGACCCGCTGGCCCTTGCGGTGGAAGAAACTCAAAGAGCCATAGAGAAGATCATCGCCGGAGCGCGCTCCGTGGAGTTGTTGCCTCAAAACTCCTATATACGTCGCTATCAGCATCAGATGGCCCGTCAAGCCAATCTCTATTCCCGCAGCCGGGGCAAGGAACCCCGACGAAGGGTCAGGATTTATCCGAAAAAGGAAATATAGAATTGCCCGCATTACTTGTCACCTTCGAGGGGCCTGAGGGGAGCGGCAAGACAACCCAGGCTCGCCTGCTTTATGCATCTCTACGCGATGAGGGGTACCCAGTGGTATTGACTCGCGAGCCAGGGGGCACCCGCATTAGCGATAAGGTGCGGGAAATCCTCCTCGATCCAGATAACATCGAGATATTGCCGCGCACCGAGATTCTGCTCTTCTCAGCGGCGCGAGCCCAACTTAGCGACGAGTTTATCCGCCCTCATCTCCAACAGAACTACATAGTTATCTCGGATCGTTACGCCGATTCGACCATGGCTTATCAGGGTTACGGGCATGGACTTGACCTGGATACTCTACGCATCATTACCACCTTCGCCACTGGCGGATTGAAGCCCGATCTGACCATCTACCTGGACTTACCCGTGGAAGTGGGCTTGAGGCGCAGGCGCGGCATGGCGGGCGATGATAGACCAGCAGGGTATGAGATCCAGCTCCCGCTCTTCGCCAAGTGGGATCGGTTGGATATGAAAGAAGTGGACTTCCATCGCCGCGTGCAAAGGGGTTACAAGAAGTTGATGGAAGCCGAGCCACAGAGATGGTTCAGAGTTGATGCCGAACAGCCCATGGAGCACATTCAAGATACTGTTCGGAACAAGATTCTGTCCTTGCTGGAGACCAGATCATGAAAGTAGTTTGCACAGGCTCTTCAGGCTCTGACCGCATGGGATACCTGCAGAGCGTTAGGGAGATCGCTCAGAAAGCTGGACTGGAGTTGGAGCTTTTCAACGTGGGCGATATGATGCTCCAAAAGGCCAGCGATATGGGCAGTCCGGTAAGCAGAGAGAAGATATTGGACCTCCCCTCATCCACCCTTGCGTGGTTGCGAGGAACCGTTCTTGAGGAGATAGTGCGGCGGGTCGATGAACACGAGAACAGCATCATAGCCACCCACACCTGTTTCCGCTGGAAGAAGTTTCTGTCGCCTGCTTTTGATACCTACTATCTGGGGCAACTGAATCCGGATTTCCATATAACTGTCACCGACGACTACGATGCCATCAGGGACCGTCTGGAGCAGACAGATCAGTGGAAAGGCAGATTGCAGCTGTGGGAGATCCTGGTCTGGCGGGATGAGGAATTCTTCATCACCAAGCTACTAGCCCAATATTACAGGAAGCCTCATTATGTCATCGCTAGAGAGGAACCGGCTGATATCCTTTTCAACCTTATGTTCAGACCAGACTGTAAGAGGGCATATCTGAGCTTTCCCATTACGGCCATCGAGAGGGAACAGCCAGAGAAGATCGA
>JBFFDV010000185.1:0-5591 GCA_041559215.1 Anaerolineae bacterium
CCAGGGCCTGGAGGGCCTCGTCAGTTAGAGGCCCGGTGTCCACCATAGTCAGAGGGTCTCCCTCCAGGAGATAAACATTAGTAGGGGCCACAGGGAAGGGGGTGGGGATAGGCAGGACGTGAATTCGAGGCTCGACTTGTGGCATCTATATCACGAGGTCCTTTTCGCCCTCATAGATGGCCATCGCTTCCTCGACGCTCAACCCTTTGATGGTGATGGCAGATATGGCATTGCACATCCTCACCGCTTCGGCCAGGGGCTTTTGGTGGATGTTTCTCCCGGTGGCGTTGCCCGCAGCTCCGCTGAAAAAGATCTGGTCATGCAGTTGCTGAAGGAAAGTTCGTACATCTGCTCTGGACCCACCAGCACACACCACCTTGGTGCGCCCGGCGGCCTTGATTGCCTCTTTGAAGATCTCCTTCGATTCAAAGCCCTCCTTCTGAGGATAGTTCACCTTGACAAAGTCGCTGCCAAGGCAGGCCGCTACCCCGGTAGCGCCAGCGATTAGATGAGGGTCTAGCTCATCTGCGACTGCCTTGCCCCGGGGATAAATCCACAGGACGGCGATTAAGCCGTTTTGGTGGGCCTCGTAGACGATCTGAGCAGCCTGATACAACATCTCATGTTCGTATTCGCTTCCCAGATAGACGGTGTATCCCACGCCCAATATCTTGCGGTCGGTATAGTCGGCGAAATCCGCCAGTTGGTACACCTCGTACCATTGCTGGCTGAAGGGGTCCATCTGGGCGGTTTTGACCAGGTTGGTCTTAGAGTTTAGCTTTACCAGATAGGGGACGGTGGGATAGTCCCGTCCATAGCGAGCGATAAGCCCCAGTTGAGTGGCGAAGACGCCAATCCCCGCTTGCGAGGCGATCCTGAAGAAGTGCTCAGGATCAGCGTCGTCTTCGTGGATGCCTTCGCCATAGAAGTCGTAGTTGAGATGCTCGACCTTTTGATCGCCGGCGAAGAGCATCAGCTTCCCGCTACCCCTGGTGATAGTTAGGTAGTTATGAACATACTTTTCCCTTGCCTCTTCGGGCACATCGAGGGGGATCATTACATCTGCGGCGGTTATGCTATTCATAATTCTGCTCCTCCTGAGAGCGGATTGACGGCGATGCCACCTTTGTTTTTCTGGGAATAGGGATGTGCTGCTCTTCGATCGGGGCGGCCTTGCCGATCTCACCCGCACGACCGATGGCGAACTTGAGCGAGATCGGACCTATGATCTGTACTACGAAGGTAGTGGCGGTGATGACGTTGATCACCGTTGTTCCCAGGTGGATACCAGCCTGCCCGTAGCCGTCGAACCGATGTGCTATGGACAGGGCCAAGCCAATAGCGACGCCAGCCTGGGAGAGCAATCCGAAGCCGAGGTAGTTCCGTACCTGTGCACTGGCGCGACCCAGTGTGCCACCGAGCCAGGCCCCCGCTAGTTTGCCCCCTGTGCGCAATAGGAGGTAAGTAAGGCCCAGCAGCCCCATCGCTGGCAACAGGATGATCTGCAAGCGGGCTCCAACAAGGGCGAAGAAGAGCATGTAGATCAATGGTCCTACCCGTTCCACCACGCGGCGAACGTACAAGCTGTTGTCGCCTCGCACATTGGCGACCACGATGCCCATCGTCATCAGAGCCAGGATCAAGGATATGCCCAGTGAGTTGGCCACTCCGGCCACGAAGACCACCATACCCACAACAAAACCATAGACCGCATGCTCATGTTCCAGCCGGTTCAGCAGTTCCTGGAAGGGGATGCCTACGGCAATTCCCAAGAGGAGAGCGAGTCCGATCTCCTGCAAGGATAGAGTCACGATGGGGCTAAGCGAGAGCCCGCCTGCGCCCTTCAGCAACGATTCGGCGATGGTAGCTGCAAAGCTGAAGAGCAGCAGAGACAGAGCGTCGTCCAGCCCCACCACAGCCAATAGCGTGGTAGTGAGGGGACCCTCGGCGTGGTATTCATGCAACACATCTAGAGTAGCGGCAGGAGCTGTGGCCGAGGCCAGAGCTCCAAAAATGAGAGCCATGGGAACCGAGCGGGTGAGGAGGTAAACTCCCGAGGTCACGAGAAGGAAGGCTCCTACACCTTCGCATAGCAGGATAGCGAAGATGCTGCGCCCCAGTCTGCGTAGATCGCTGAAGTGGAGATGGGAGCCTATGTCGAAGCCGATCAGCGCGAGGGCGATTTCGCTGACGAAGGCTAATTCCTGTACCAGCGGTAGAGGCACCAAGTTCAGGAACGAGGAGCCCAACAATACACCCACTAGGATAAATCCCACCACCTGGGGGATGCCTATTCGTTGAATACCTTTGCTGACCAGGTAAGCCGAGATGATGATCAGGCCGATAAGAGACAGAATGTCCAGTTCCCAGGGCCCGAAGGTCATACCTTGTTCTCCTTCAGCACGCGCTGATCGTAGTTCACCAAATGATTATAACATACCAGCCTAGCCCCAAGCAATAGAGGTGCGTAACCGTGCGCCTGCCTTCGCTACTGACACAGTCTTCAAAGCAGGTACGGCTTTTCAACAAGCCTGGGGAACCGGCCCGATTTGAGATCAGGGTTCTATCGGGGCAAATCCACTCGGTAGACATAGCTGACAACTTTATTATCATAATTCATTATATATCGATTTGACAAAACTTAAAAAATATAGTATAATATAGGTAGCACAGAGAGTGAAGGAGGTACAGATAATGAACGGCATCACTTTATGGAGACCGATGAATGACTGGCTTTCTCTCAGCGATGCTGTAGATAGCTTCTTTGAGGAGGAGTTTGTGAGCCCGCGCAGTCTGTGGCTGGTATCTCCTCTCCGAGATGATTTAGCGATAGATATGTACAGGGATGATGGTAACCTGGTGATCAAGGCGGAAATGCCTGGCGTGAAACCTGACGAACTGGAAATCACAGTCAAGGACAACGTGTTGAGTATCGCTGGTGAAACGAAGGCTGAGGAGGAGATCAAGCGGGAGAACTACATTCGCCGGGAGCGCCGCTATGGTTCCTTCCTCCGTTCGGTGGCCTTACCCGCCGAGGCGGAGGGGGACAAGGCTGAAGCTACCTTCGAGGATGGCCTTGTCACGGTACGTATCCCGGTGGCTGAGGAGTCGAAGTCGGAAAGCATCAAAGTCCAGGTGAAGGAAAGCTAAGCTAGTGTGTTTGGCGGGGAGCCGTCGGCTCCCCGCTTACTTTTTAGGGCGGCGTTGCGCGGAAAACGCCTGGGGAGCACGAGGGGTACCCCCTCGTGTCCTTCATAATACCGTATCTCGAGGCTTGCGCCTCATTGCTGCGCAAGCCCTGGGTTAGATTTTGCTTGACAAGCGAGAAGGGATGATGTAGAATTGTAGCCAGAGGAGCCGAGGTAGCTCAGTTGGTAGAGCACATGACTGAAAATCATGGTGTCAGCAGTTCGATTCTGCTCCTCGGCACCTGCGTCAGGCGGAAGTGGCTCAGCAGTAGAGCATCTCCTTGCCAAGGAGAGGGCCGCGAGGTCAAATCTCGTCTTCCGCTTCATAGGGCGACGTAGCCAAGTGGTAAGGCAGGGGTCTGCAAAACCTCGATCGCGGGTTCGAATCCCGCCGTCGCCTTTTAGGTTTTCCTTGGCTGATAGTTGATGGGGTGGCTATCGGCCATTTCTCTTTACCGAAGGGGCGGTGGCGGAACGGTAGACGCTACGGACTTAAAATCCGTTGGAGGTAATTCTCCGTGCGGGTTCGAATCCCGCCCGCCCTACAAGGCATAACATGGGATAGTTTGCCAACTTGTCGCGCATCCTAACCTATCGGACTCTCCCAATACGGGAGAGTTCTTTTCTTTGCCATGAGAACTACTACGGACTTTGAGAATGCGAGTGATAGAAAACTGCTACGGACTTTCGCGAAAAGCGCTGCGGACTTGAAAAAGACACAGTTGCTATTGAATTGATGTTCGAGGTCGTGACATGCATGCAACCTCCCATCGGGTTGCCGACACGCGGCGTATGAGATCCTCTTATCGTTACCGCTAGTGATGATGGGTCAGCGCGGCTGGGCAGCCCTTCTGGCATTTGACATCCGCTTGGAGGTCGGGGATAATAACGAGCGGCAGGTCGGGTGTCGTTATCATGCAAGAGGCAATCACACTACTCATCGTCGAGACCGAGCAGATGCACCGCTGGCCAGGAGCCCCTGGCAAAGTGGCCAGCACCCGCTCTCCGGGTGGAGCTACTGGCGGTCTCGTATGCCGACAGCCCTGCCTCCCCCGATGCGATCCATTGAAAGTGGAACCAACTGGCATGTCCAGCGGCAGTGACTTCTATAATCTCTTGGACTACAGAGAAAGGAAGGACTGACAAACGTGCCCTCACGAACAGTAGGCAAGGCAATAGCTATCCTCCAACAGTTCACGGTGGACGAACCACAACTCGGCGTGAGCGAGCTGTCCCGGAGGCTCGGCTTTACCAGGAGCACGGTCCACCGCCTCCTAGCTTCCCTTCGACAGGGTGGCCTCATTGAACAAGACCCGTCGACGAACAAGTATCGCCTGGGACACGCGGCGGTAGAGCTTGGATACACTGCCATCTACTCCGACCCCTTGCTGGTGACAGCTCTCCCGTACCTGTACTTTCTTTCGGACCAGGTGGGGGAAACAGTGTATCTCGGAGAGCGACGTGGTCATGAGGTGGCTGCTGTGCTGCACGTCCTATCGCCCAGCTCAAGGGAGCAGATGCAGTGGTATAACAGGCTTCCTCTTCATGCCACCTCGACGGGCAAGATTCTGCTGGGCCATAGCGAGGAGAGTGAGTTGGCGGCTTTGCTGGAACAGGGTCTACCTCGCTATACCGAGTATACCATCACCGATCCGATGGCATTGCGCGAGGAATTGCACCGGACCCGCGAGCAGGGCTTCGCCACTGACTTCGAAGAGTATAAGCTCGGCGCCAATGCCATTGCCGTGCCCGTTGCGGACCGGGAAGGCACGGTGATGGCAGCACTCTCTATCCTTGGCCCAGCGTACACCCTGACTCGGGAGAAGGCCATGGCATCGCTCGAGAGGCTGAAGGCCATCTCCAGAGAGATCACCATCAAGCTTGCCGCTGCGAGCGACTGATCCGCTCGGTGCTATCCGGACGCAACTCCGGCACCCATCGCGTTGCTGGCAATGCAGCCTAGAAGTTTTTGTGCAAGTGCAGTCATCGCTGCCGAGCTGGTCGAGTCTCATGGCAGAACAACAGGACCGTCCCTCCAACCCGTGGCTGGTTGAATCCCCATCGGCACACGTCAGAACGTCACCTACGCGCATTTGAGTCTGCCATCCTTCATGACGAACCGCGCCCACAGAGCCGCGACCGATGTCCCCACTTCCGAAGTAGTTGGAGAACGATGAGGTGCTGAATAGCGCCCGCCGCTCGGAACCCCTTGGCGAAAAAGGAGCCCCCTGAGGTTTCCTTCTAACGGGCGGGTGTCAGAAACGCACCACCAGGGGTTGCAGAATATGGTGGTATGCGCTACTTCTAAGGCCCCCCTGGGGTACTCTCCATTGCCATTGTTTCCCCCTTAACAGACCGGAGTGGTCCAGGGGTGCGTCCAAGTCCAGTGGACGGAGTCCGAGC
>JBFFDV010000186.1:0-5534 GCA_041559215.1 Anaerolineae bacterium
CGTTGATGAGAACCTGAACGCAGTGCAGGAAAACCTGAACGGCATGCAAGCCGGCTTCACCGACGTGACTCCCACTCTGGAGGAAAGCGAAGCGATCCTGGTAGAGGCCCAGGCGACCGTCGATGATTACATTAGCGTGATCGATGAGGTATCCCTGAGGACCAGGAGTATGCGCGCAAGCCTGCCCAACTGGATCCGGGTGGCGACCTTTGCCTTATACTTCCTGCTCCTCTGGTTGGCCATCTCTCAGATCGGGTTACTGTGGCAGGGCTGGGAGATGGTCAGCTATCACCCCGCACAGATCGAGGATCGGCTGCACCAATTGGAGGAAACGGTAGAAAAGCTGCGGCTGCAGGGGGAGAAGTAGGCAGGCAAATTCTACTTCGTGGGCAGGGCGGGGAGCATCTCAGGCTGCGTGTGGGTCAATCTGCTAGCCATGGGGGCTTCCTTGCACTGCTCCCGCACTATCCACTCACTGCACGCTTACCTCAAGCCTTGTGACGCCAGATGTCCCGGGTCCATACACGTCCAGTTGCCCGTCCCCGTTGAAATCACAGCCATCGGTAACCGCCCGGCTCAGATTCCATTTGAGTTCAAGCCAGGGGAATGAGCCTGATTCGAGGGCACCCATAGGGTACTCCCAGTGTGCCTGCCATACCTGTACTCCGCGCACTTCGCCTTCCTCTACTGGGGAGCGATATTCGGCCATGCTGCCCGTGGCTACAACACGCCCATCGACCGTGACCTCGAGGCTGATAGCATCGAGGTTGTCCTGTAGCACGTCTGGGCTGCAGACAGCCCAACCCCACCGGGCGGCAATCGGTCGGTGGGCAGCGACGGTTTCGCGCGCAGGCTCTGGGCCTCTCGGCCGGAGGATCACAGGCTGCAGGGCAGGTCTGGGTGTGGCAGCGGGCGCGGCGTGGGAGTTGACTGGATGGGGGTGGGACTCGGCGGAATCGGCGTGGGCGTTGGTGAGGGTGGAGGCGTGGGACTGGTAGTGGGCGTATGCGTCGGTAAGGGCGTCCTAGTAGGTGGGGGGACCGTTGAAGTGGACGTCGCTGGGGGCGGCGTCCCCGTTGCCAGAGCTAGGCTGGGGGTCTCTGGCGGTGCCCCGCAGCAGGTCAGTCCGAACAGTATGAGCATTAGCGTGTGGATCAGTAGTATCCGTCTTATGCATTCTCCTCCTTTCCTCGCGATCGCTCTTGAATGCCATCTCTTGCCTTCTCCGAGCCACCCTCGACGGAGGCACCAGCCCCCGTCGTTGATCAGTCGGGTATATTAGTGCACGCTGGGGGCTCTTGAACCGTCACAGGGGAGGCGTCCGCTGGTTGCATCTTAATGCGACGCGATTGGCAAGGTGCTAACGGCTGCAGCGACTGGTTAGTCGGCTGTCGGCATCCGTCTTTCGCACACAAGGGAGGCCTCCTTCTTTGCTTTCTTGAGCAACCGCTGCGGCAGAACATCGATCTCCTTTTCGATCAGGTCGCGAGAGAAAACAACTCCTGCCTCCAAAAGCTTGCCTTTCTGAGCTTGCCCCAGGGATCTGAGACAGGTTACGGGGTGCAAACCGCTCTTTTCGATCAGGAACCGCAGACTCCCTTTTGAAGGATAATTCCAGCTAATGACCTTCAAACCCACGCATCTGGCATAGTCTCTCACCTTGGAGGTGACCTTGGTGTTGGTCACCAGCCAGGCCTGGTGAAAGTGTTGTCTGTCGGTGGCTGATTCCACCCAAGCCTGCTCGACGTCCAGGAAACGCGCATATGTATACAGGGCGACCTGGATGTCGGATTTCATTCCGGGCTGATTGTGGTACTTGGCCTCGATCATGAAATGTTTGTCGTCCTTATGGGCGACCACGTCTATCTCGTGATCAACACATTTCCCTTGGACTATCTGTCCGACCGTTGCCTCATAGCCATAGGTCTCGAGAATCCCGGCCACAAACTTCTCAAACGGGAAGCCTGAGGGTCCGAGTTCCATAATGGCTCGCTTCAAACCATAGGCTGAGGTCGCTGGGCTTCTCAGTTCTCTCAACAGAGCAAACACATGAGCGTAAATCTCCTTGGTCGGGATTCCGTCATATAGCTTATCTACTAGTTGGCTTATGATCTTATCGATCGACTCTCTTTCCGCCCCGGCTCGCTCAAGCGCACTTCTTACCTTTCTCTCAGAATAGGGCTCGTATTCTCCTGAGGCTTTCAGCACTCTGATTGGCTGCCCTTCCATCACCCTCTCCTCCTTCGCTCCTCAAATTTCCGCTGGCGTTCTTCATCATCTAGGAATCTAGTTCATAAGTGTTCCTGTGGCATTCCTTGAGGGGGCGCGCCAGAATGAACTCCCCCTCTAGGATCAGCAACTCCCTCAGCGCCTGGCTAGCAATCATCGCACAGGTGTGCAGTTCCCGGACTTCAGTTCAGGTGCTTGCCCAAGGCTGAAGATGCTCCAGACTTCGTATTGTCTCTAAGACTTCCTCCGGGGAGTCAACAATATAGTAGATTTTGAACTCGTCGGGCCTCATATACATATATTTCCTGAGGCACCCAGTAATCTCTTCCCAGAATTCACCGAAGAGAATGAGAGGGGTACTATGACCGTAGTGGATCCTCGATAGAGCCCAGCTCATCCCAAACTCGCTGATCGTTCCTGTCCCGCCCCGGAAGACGATGTGCACATCTCCCAACTCCAGAAGCTTCTCGGTCCGCTCGAAATAGTTGGCGGTCACTATTTCCTCGTCAAAATGGTTCTCCGGATCCCTGCCCTCGTAAGTGGCATGCTCGTATTCCGGGTAATAGGTAACGCCGGTGACCAATCCTCCGCCCGCATGGGCGCCCTCGGTTGCAGCTCTCATCACCCCCGGCCCCCCACCGTTTAAAACGGTGATACCGTTCTCAGCTAACGATTTAGCCGTCGCAAAAGCCGCTTGGTAAACATCGTCACCGGGCTGGAAATCAGCGCCGCCTAAGAATGATGCCCGTGTGATTTTCATAACATCCTCCAAAAGGATTCTGCAAGGTGACACCCTGGTGCTGGTTGTCTATGTGTCAGTAGGCGTAGCGAGGGCCCGCCACCCAGGAAGCCGATGTATCGGTGGGCACGATGGCAAGCCAGCCTGCGTCCGCCCGGTCTCGGATCTCTCGGAAGGTAAGATCATCAAATCGCATATTGTCCTCCTTCATATTCCAGGAGAGATGGTGTAGCGAGGGTCGGGCTCTGGTAGGACAAGGTAGCATTGTTAGCGGGTAGACGTCGCAAATGACGGGTCCACCATCATTATATCACGAAGTCGATGGAGCGCCCAGAATCATTGGCAGGGGAGCACGAGGCCCCGCCGGTTACTGGGCCAATGTGTCGGTCGGCAGCGGGAGCCTCCAAAGTGCGACGAGGATTGTACCACCCACAGGGGCGTCCTCCATTGTCAAAGGCAAGAGGTCACACGCAAGGGTGGGGTTGGTGCCTATCCCGTCGTGGACTCGCCTCGCTCAGGACGAGCCCTCAGCAGCGTCCTGAGGCCCAAAACCAGCAAGATTATCCCCGGTAAGAGCGCCACAAGGGCGATGAATATCGCCGGTATAGCCGTGGCGCCCCAAAACTCCTGCGGCGGGTTATCGAAGAACATCCACCGGTATCCCTCAGGGGTGAGCCTAAAAACTGCAAAAGCCCACACGGTGTAGAGCCCGAAGAGAAGAGCGCAAGGAAAACACGCTACCACGCTGCCGACGACAGCGAGCCAGGCTAGTGCCTTTCTTTCTGTGGTCATAATATACCTCCTCCAAACAATATGGTGACCGGCTCTGCCCAAACGGTACCGGTATTATACCGTGATTTCGAGCAGAGGGCAATGCTACTTTCCGATAACTGGCCGAGGCCCCGGACTGGACAAGACCGACATATCAGTGCGTTGGGCTTCGTGACTTCGGCGCGTGTCGGTACTGTCACTGTTCCAGCAAGAAGTCTGTCGCCAGTTGATTGAACAGTTCCGCGCGCTCATAGTTAGGTACATGGCCTCTAAGCGTCATCTATGATCTCCAGTCGAGAGCCTTCCGGTACACGATGCACGTCCTCCGCAGAGCGCAGGAGGCGCAGACCGTACTATTCGCTTCTCAGTGCCTCTGCCGAAAGGGATCCTTCGAGCTTCTTATCCACGAAGATGCCGTCTTTTCGAATCAACTCGCCGTCAAAGTAGATCTCACCGCCACCATTTTCCGCCCTTTGGAGCTGCACCAGGTCCCAGTGAATGGCTGACTCATTCCTGTTGGGAGCCTCTTGGCCGCAGGAGCCCACGGCAAGATGAAGCGATCCGGCGATCTTCTCGTCGAAAAGGGCATCCTTTATCGGATGAAGGACAAACGGATTGACACCCAGAGCGAACTCGCCCGCATAGCGAGCGCCCTCGTCCGTGTCGAGGATTTCGTTCAGCCTGTCCGTCCCACCTTGACAGGAGGCATCGACAACCCTGCCGTCCCGGAACTCAAACCTGACGTCGTGAAAGAGGAACCCTCTGGTAAGCGCAGGGGTGTTGAAGGTGATATGTCCGTTGATGGAATCCCTCACCGGAGCGGTGAAGACCTCACCATCGGGGATGTTGTCTTTGCCATCGCATTTGACCACGGGGATGTCTTTGATGGAGAAGGTGAGATCGGTGCCGGGTGCGACGATCCGAACCATATCGATCCTTTCCATCAACTCCACCAGTGGATCCATCGCCTTTGACATCTTGGCGTAGTCCAAACAGCAGACGTCGTAATAGAAGTCCTCAAAAGCCTCCCGGCTCATTTCGGCTAACTGCGCCATGGAGTTGGTAGGGAAGGTGAGGAGACACCATTTGGTGTTCCTGACGCGCTCTTTTAGCTGCACCGGGCCGACATACAACCTCTCGTGGTTCTGCAACTGTTTGGGATCGACGTCGTTCAACTCGAACACATTGTCGTCGCCATACAAGCCCAACCACGCGTCACACTCTTTCATCAGTTTGAGATGCAACTTGGCGAAAGCTTCGAACTGCTCCTCAGTGGCGGCCTGAATCCAGGGGCGTGTCAAGGACGGGTCATTGTAGTACCAGAACGGAACGCCGCCGATCCGTGTAGTCTGCCTGATTATCTCCTTGGCCAGTTCCAGGGTATCCTTGCCTCGGATCTCGATCAGTATCGTTTCGCCCGGCTGCAGGTCCACCGAGTAACTGAGAAGGTTCTTGGCCAGGATCTCATTCCGCTTGTCTTTCATCACAACCTCTTCATTCCATGTCCAAGTCTCACCGTTCTTTGCCCGCTACAGATTCTACCGCGCCAATTACAAGTCTCTCACTGAAACCAGCGGCAAACGAAATTGCCAGGATTTGGGCCCCTGATGTTATTGTGAAATTCAGCATTGAGACGGAAGCCGTGCCGACGATTGTGCCAGGTCTCTTGCTCACAATGGTAGAAGCTTGGGTATATCATATATCAAAGAGCAAGCCTTGTCGAGAACATGACGACCGCGGTGCTGCGCAGCAAAAGCCGGGGGTGCCCGCATAAGTCCCCTGCGAGTCCCGATTC
>JBFFDV010000187.1:0-5517 GCA_041559215.1 Anaerolineae bacterium
AAAGCGATCAATGTTTACCTCATCCAGTCGGGAATCCACTTCATCCAATAGACAGTAGGGAGTATTACACACTTTGAGGATGGCGAAGGTCAAAGCCACGCCCGTCAAAGCTCTTTGACCTCCCGACAGCATAGTGATACTTCCTCGCCGCTGGCCCGGGGGTTGTGCCAAAATCTCGATCCCGCTTTGCAAAGGGTGCTCAGGCTCAGTCAACACTAACTTCCCTCTGCCCCCGTTGAACAAGCGAGTGAAATAGATCTCGAACTCGGCTGCGACCCTGTTGAAAGTCTCGAGGAATTTCTCTTCCATCAGCCGATCCAGTTCCGCTACCACCTTACGCAGGGACTGGCTGGCCTTCTCCAAATCCTCCACCTGACCCATCAGAAAACTGTGTCTCTCCAGGACCTCTCGGTACTCGGCAGGAGCATCTAGATTGACTGGACCGATCCCCCGCAAGCGTCTCTTCAACTCCTTGATCTTCGCCTCCAATCCCTGAGGGATCTCAGTCACGATGGGTAATGATCTGAGACGAGCATCTATGTCCAAGGGCAGCTGCCTGGGCCAATCTGCGGACACAGCGACCAACTCCAGATCAGCCTCGATCCTCTCCTGCAGGTTACGCAACTCATCCTCGGAACGCTGTCGCTCAAGTAGCGACTGGTTGTATGCAGCCTCGTAATCTTGCAAGCCCCTTCGCCCCTGAGCTTCCTCCCTCTCCAAATGACGCTGCCCTATCTCCAGCCTTGTTAGTTCTTTCTCACCCGGCCCAATGAGGGCTGAAAGCCTTTCCAACTCATCCGCCAACTCTTCAATTTGAGTCGTGAGAGCTATGACTGTGCTCTCCAACTCCTCGGCTTCATCAGTTAGCTCCGCTATGCGAGACTCCTTGGCCTCAATCTGTGACCCCAACTGTTTCACGCTCGCCCGGTGTCCTTCGAGAACAGCTTCCTGACCCTCTCTGCTTCGCTCTAACACAGCGATGGCTGTCCTCAACTCGGCCAACTGCCCTTGCAGGGTCAGAAGATCTAAACTGCCCAGGCGTTCCTGCAGGGAATCCATCAACTCAGCGGTCTCTCTCTCTTGTTGCTGCGCAACCTCGATCTCCCGAAGCCCAGCCTGCTCCTTTTCCTCCAAAGACCTTGTCTCCTCTTGGAGTCTTCTCTGGGCGATCCTGCGCCACTCTATCTCCTGACTCAACCTATCGGCACGCAAGCGCCACGAAGCTGTCTCTTCCTCTTTGGCCCTGATGACTTCTCCGAGCCGGCTCTGCTCCTCCCTAAGTTTAGCTGTCTCAGCCAGCAGATGCTCGCGCATCTGCTCCTCTCTCTCCATCTCCTCCTCTAGAGCCACCCTATCAATACTCTGAGCCTGTATCTGCTCAGGCAACACACGCCACTCTCGCTCCCGAGCCAGTATCCCAGCTCCAGACTCGACCGAGCCGCCCCTAAGAAAACCGCTTGGCGCAATATGCTGGCCCTCTAGGGTGACCAGGTGGAAGCTTCCGTGACTTTGGTGAAGAGAACGAGCCCTGGACAGATCCTCGACTATCAGCGTCCGGCCTAGAAGAGTGCTGACAACATCCTCCAAGTCCTTGCGTACGCCCACAAGCTCCGAGGCCAGCCCCAACACTCCTTCCCCTTCAGGCACACGTTCAGGAAGAGATCCTTCTAGGACATCCAAGGGGAGGAAAGCAGCCTGTCCCCCGTCGCTTTCTTCCAGGAAACGCAGGGCAACCTCGGCATCCTGCCAGGTCTCCATCACCACAGCCTGTAGCAGATTGCCCAGGGCAGCCTCTACGGCCCTCTCAAGTTGAGGAGGAACCTCGATGACTTCTGCCACCGTCGCCACTATACCACTCAAGTCCTCTTTGTGGCTCAGCACCGTCCTCACACCCCGGGAATATCCCGTCAGATCGCCGCGCAACTTGCTCAATAGTTCATAGCGAGTTTCTAATCTGCTCAAGGCCTCCCGACTCTTTTCCCAAGTCGTTCGCAGCTCCCTCTGCCGTTCAACAGAAGACTGAACAGTGGCCTGCTTCTCCGCCTCCTCAGCACTCAGCTGTTCCAGCTTTCCAAAGATTTCCTCACGTTCAGCCTCGAGATTGCCTATCTCTTCTGCAAGCCTATCGAGTTCATTCCGGAGGCTCTCAATCTCCATCTCATGCTCAGTACTATCTCTGCGTAACTCCTCCCTTCGCTCTCCCAACTGAGCCAAACGATTTCGTCTCTCAGCCAAATCCGTGGCCAACTGAAAAGCCCTGTCTTGAGCCTTGGCCAGCTCCTCATCCAGGCCGCGGCGTTCGTCTTCAACCTGTGCCATTTCCTTTCGGACCTCTACCGCCTTGGCCTCGTGTCCCTCGCGCTCCTTGGCCAATCGTTTCAGTTCGACCTCCAGCTCGCTGACCCTATCCAGGCGAACCTTTCGACTTTGCACCAGCGGCGATACATCCTGCTGGATCTCGTCCCTCTGCTGGATGAGGAGCCGCTGTCTCTCCCGCTTCACGGCCAGTTCCCTCTGCAGCTCCTCCAGGCGACTGTGCAACACTCCACTCTCGCTGTGCCAGCGTGCAAGTTTACCACGCAACTCCGCCTGCCGTTTGCGTGCCTCGTCTATCTTCTCAGACGTTTCCTCCAACTCGCGCTTTTGACGGCTCAGAGCCTCCTGGCGACCTCTCGCCTCCAAGTCGACTACCTTTGACTGCTCTTGAGCTCGCTGCCACCGATATCCATGCCAGATCTCCAGAGCTTTCTCCAGTTCCCTCGATACTTTCTGGTATGCCTCCGCGCGCTCAGCTTGTTTGCCCAGGGTCTTAAGCCGAGGGGCGATCTCGTTGATGATATCATTGACTCGCAAGATATTGCTCCGGGTGTCCTCCAACTTAGCCAGGGACTGGTCGCGCTTCGTCTGGTAGATTGCGATACCCGCTGCCTCCTCGAAGATCTCCCGCCTCCCCTCAGGTCTCATGCCCAATGCGGCATCGACCGCCCCCTGCCCGATAATGGTGTAGGTATTGCTGCTCACACCACCCTTCGCCAGAAGTTCCACTATGTCCCGCATTCGGACGCGACTGCCATTCAGATAATACTCGTTCTCTCCGGAGCGAAAGGCACGACGCTGTATCCTCACCTCGCTATATTCAATAGGTAACCAGCCGTTGGAGTTGTCAAGGGTAAGAGAAACCTCAGCCATGCCCAATGAGGAGCGTCCCTGGCTGCCACCAAAAATCATATCTTCGCTACGCTTGGCTCGCAGGGTACTATAGCGCTGCTCACCCATCACCCAGCGCAGAGCATCAGCGATATTGCTCTTACCACTCCCGTTGGGGCCAACGATAGCTGTTATCCCCGAATCGAATTCAAACTCGGTTCTCCCAGCGAAGGTCTTATAGCCTTGCAGTTCTAAACGCCTCAGATACACGATTATCCAGCCCCAGCAAGCCCATGGATGCCAAACCATGGACTAGAATAACTATCCCTCGCGAAGATCTGCACATGCCGGCTCACCACTAAATATGGCCATATCCAGGCATAATATACTATATGTAGTGGTAGTGCCGTCCTGCGCGGTTCACAGTATATAGCTTTTCCCTCCGAATGTCAAGCCTCGCTTTTCGCTATTCTCTCCAAAGCTTGCCGCGCCGCCTGTTGCTCTGCGGCTTGCTTGCTCCTTCCCTCGCCCTGGCCATAAACCGTATCTCCAATAAGCACCTCTACCGTAAACTCCTTGGCATGATCCGGCCCTCGCTCCATGACCGTTCGATACACCGGTGTCACCTGAAGCTCTCCCTGAGCCCACTCCTGTAAACGGCTTTTGTGATCCCTCTCTAAGCCCCCTTCCAGAATACGCGATGTCTGAGGCTCCACAAACTGCATCACAAACTGCCTCACCACCTCCAGATCCTTGTCCAGATAGATGGCCGCTATCAGAGCTTCGAAAGCATCAGCCAGCAACCCTACCCTTGAGCGCCCTCCACTCTCGTCCTCTCCGCGGGATAGGTAGAGATACTCGCCCAGTCCTATGCTTCGCGCGAACAGGGCCAGGCTTTCCGCCTTTATCAACGCCGCTCGTAGGCTTGTCAGCTGGCCTTCATCCATCTCTGGACAGCGCTGATACAGATACTCACCCACGACGAAATCAAGCAAGGCATCGCCCAGAAACTCCAGACGCTCGTTGGAAGCCAAGACTGAATCGGGGTTCTCGTTCAGGAAGGAACGGTGAACCAGAGCCTCCTCCAGGAGAGCCTGGTCCGTGAAACGCAAACCAATGGTTTCTTCTAATCTCTGAATTTCTGAAGGCATGGTACATCAGGAAACTATGTGAATGGGTCCATCCACCTGCCCTAGAGCAGCTTCCCTGACCGCCTCAGGCAAAGTCGGATGGGCGTGAATGGTCCTTATGATATCCTCGGCGGTGGCACCTGATTGAATAGCCAATGCTCCTTCAGCGATCATATCCGTCGCATGAGGCCCCATGATGTGTAGGCCCAAGATCTCGCCACTATTCTCATCACAGAGCATCTTGACCTGACCCGTCGTCTGCCCCATGGCCAAAGCCCGTCCGCTGGCGCTGAAAGGAAACCTGCTCTTCTTGTAAGGGAGCCCCTGCTCCTTAGTCTCCTGCTCCGTCAATCCCACGCCCGCTATCTCAGGTAGAGTGAAGACGCAGTTAGGTACGGATTTGTAGTCCATGACGCTGTCCCTTCCCAGAGCGTGCTCTACCGCCACCTCTCCCTCACGGCTGGCCACATGAGCTAACATCCACCCGCCGGTGACATCGCCGATGGCGTATATCCCAGGTACGTTGGTAGCCATATGCTCATCTACCGCTATCGCCCCCTTCTCAATCCTTACACCAACCTGTTCCAGATTCAGCCCTTCAGTATATGGTGCTCTACCTACGGAGAGTAGCGCCATTTCTGTGCGAACGACCCCTTCACCTTTGGGTCCCTCGTACACCACCTCCAGCACGCCCTCACTCTCCGTTATCTCTTTGAGCGGCGAGCGCAGATGGATGTCCACCCCCTGGCGACGGACTAGCTGCAGATAACGGCGCGCCAGCTCCTCGTCAACGGGCGGCAAGAGAGTAGGCAACATCTCGATGACGGTCACCTTGGTTCCTAGGGCATTGAAGATACTGGCGAATTCCATCCCTATGACTCCTCCCCCCACTATCACCAGGTCCTGAGGAAGCTCCTCCAAAGCCAGTATCTCATCGCTGGTTATGACGCCAGGCAGGTCGAGGCCTGGCACAGGCGGCTTCGCCGGCACCGACCCCGTGGCGATGATCACCTTCCTCGCCTCAATCTGTTGCTGAGACGGGCCGGAAACCTTGATTGTAGAGGGAGAAATCAGTTCACCATGCCCAGCAAGAACCCGAATCTTCTGGGCTTCCATCAGCTTCTCCACGCCAGACACCAGCCGCTCTACCACCTCATCCTTATGGGCCATCATCTTGGAGAAATCGAAGCCCGGCTCGCCAACCAGGATGCCGAACTCCCACGCGTTTTCGATCTCCATG
>JBFFDV010000188.1:0-5512 GCA_041559215.1 Anaerolineae bacterium
ATGATCATTATGCCGCTCTTCAAGATGCTTGCTGTTCCCTCGCGGCCACTGTCAAACGTTATTCCCAGATCGGCTTTGACCTTCACCTCAAATCCGTCCCTTACCAGAAGAGAGTACAATTCGTCTATATCCAGTGCCAAGTTTCGCTTCGGCGTGATAACGAACGTTCTTCGGCCCTCTCTTGCACACAGTTCAGTAACCATTCTGTGCCTCAGGGGCATGGGGGGAGCGGATGGTTTCGTCCCGCATACTGGGCAATCCTCAGCTTTTACGATTTCTACTTCTTCAAACTCCATTTGCCATATGTCGCAGTGCAGTAGCTTGTTTGCCAGACGGGGTTTCTCGCCGAGGATTATCCTCGTGGCCTCGGATACTTCGATGCTAGCTATCAAATTTGTGATCGATGGATGAACGCCCACCACGGCGCATGTTGGCAATAGATCGTCCTCGAAGTTTCTTTGGAAACACTCCAGACACGCAGTCTCGCCCGGTATTATGGTGGATACGTTTCCGAAAGTCATGATTGCGGCGCCGAAAACATAGGGTATTCCAAGTGTTACACATGCTCTGTTTAGGGCATATCTTGGAGACATGCGGTCCAGTCCATCTACGACAAGATCCATGTGCCTGATTATATCCTCGGCATTGTTTACATTTAGGGCTAAAGGAAGGGGCTCTATCTCAATGTAGGGGTTCAGTTCACGCAGCCTTTTGACTGCGACCTCGACCTTTGGATAGCCCACGGAGTTTACAGTGTATAAATGTTGTCTCTGCAGATTTGACAGTTCGACGACGTCGTAGTCAACCAGACGAAGATGCCCCACGCCGATGGCTGCCAACTGTATGGCTGCTGGCGAGCCAAGTCCACCCAAGCCAACTATGCAAACTCTCGCATTTTTAAGTCTTAGTTGTCCATCATAGCCCACGTCTGGCAGAACTATCTGACGCGAATAGTATTCTAGTTCTTCATCAGGAAACTCACCCACTTTGCTCTTGGCCATGGTGACTCTCTCCAACTGTATTTGCCCAAGCGTATATATCATCGGGTAGCTCATCCAGCTGCGCGATCTGCATAATGCCAAACAAGGGGTTAGGCAGCGGTGAGTCCTTGCCACCGAGATCAGCGGATATGTGCTTGCTTGTATTATCTCCCTTTTGAGTCTTTTTCTTTTTCCTCGATGGCCTTGAGGATTCTCTCTGGAGTGAAGGGCAGTTCGTGAATCCAGGTGCCTATGGCGTTGCAGATAGCATTGCAGTAGGCTTGAGCTGCGGACATAGCGATGGACATCCCTGCCTCCTTCGCTCCGTACGGTCCATTGGGATCCAGCGATTCAACGATGATAGGGTTGATCTTAGGCATGTCGCAGGCCAGAGGAATCTTGTATTCGCTGTAAGTGGGGTTGAGCATGTGGCCGCCATCCCATTCATGGCCCTCGGTCAACACGCCTCCCTGACCACCCATGGCGACTCCTCCTTCGAACTGGCCCTCGACAACCATGGGGTTGATAGCAAAACCGCAGTCTTGAGCCGCAGTCACCTCTAGGACCTTCACCTGACCCGTCTTTGGGTCCACTTCAACCTCCGCTACCGTGGTTCCAAACGAGAAGGCCTCAGACAGTTGCCCCTGAGGGTTCTTGATCCATTCTCGACTGTGGTCCACATGAGGAGAATAGTGGCCTTGACCGATGATGGGCTTGTCGTCAATGAGAGCCCTTCGAATCACCTTGCGGATGGGAATTCCCATGGGGGATTCCCCTTCGATGAGGATCTGTCCATCCCTGGCTATCAGATCCTCTGTCCCTGCACCCATCATCTCGGCAGCAATCTCGAAGAGTTGACGCTTGGCGTCCCGCGCGGCCAGTCTCGCCGCATTCCCGCCAGCGAAGGTACTGACCATGGAATAGCAACCCGCATCGGTAGGGGTGATCTCCGTATCCGCGGAGATAAGTCGAATGTCCTCCATCGGAAGGCCTAACTCCTCTGCGGCGATCTGCACCAGCATGTTGTCATTACCTTGCCCGGCGTCCACGACACCGGAGATCACGGTTGCGCCACCATCCTCGTTGAATTTGATGATCGCCTGGGAACCTCCCCGGATGCCCAGAGGGAATCCAGTCTGGACGGAATTGCAGCCCATTCCAATACCGCGGTAGGGAGGAAGTTTTCCTCTTTTTTCCTTCCACTTCGATCTCTTTGCGGCTTGTTTGATGGTTTCGTCCAGAGCGCAACTATGGACTATGGACTTAGTGGGGAGGACGTCCCCCTGTCTCGTCGCATTTCTCAGACGGATTTCCATCGCATCTATCCCCAACTCTTCGGCGAGCATATCCAACTGCATGTCCACACCGCAGGCAAAGGCTCGACCATGAGTTCGGATCATCCCGCGAATGGGTTTGTTGGTGTAGATTCGATAGCCGTTGTAGCGGACGTTGGGCATCCGATAGACTTGTTCCAGGCAGAGGAAGGGGACGGAGGTAGCTATGGGTCCCGTGCTACTGTAGGCTCCTCCATCCATATAGCAGGTGATATCACGTGCCACGACCACCCCATCCCGATCCACCCCGGTTTTGATACGGGTGATCATGGAGTGCCCTTGCCGGGTCGCCGTTGTGTTCTCCTCCCGGGTATAGACGATCTTAACAGGGCGTCTGGTCTTTATTGACAGGAGCGCAGCAATGAACTCGCCTGGAAAGACGTCGGAGCGTCCTCCAAAAGCCCCTCCGATGGAGATTTTTCGGACAAGGACTTTGCTGAGGGGCATGTTCAGAACATTGGCTAGCGCTTTGGCCTTGGTATGGGGAGAGGCGTTGGGCATCCAGACTTCGAGATTGCCCGATGCATCGTAGTTGGCCAGGACCGCATAGGGCTCGGTCATGAAATAAGATTCCTCTTCGGAGACGAAAGTGTCCTCTCTCACCAGATAGGATTCTTGGAACCCCCGTTCCACATCTCCTATCCCGATAGGTACGTGGATATTGATATTTCTTTCGAACCCCTCGTGGAGGAGGGGTGCCCCGTCAGCCATAGCCTCTTCGATGGTGAAAACGGCCGGCAGAGTCTCATAATCCACCTCAATGAGGTCCAGAGCCTCCTGGGCGATATCCTCCGACACGGCCGCTACCGCCGCGAGTTCCTCACCCACGTAGCGGACCTTATCTAAGGGAATTAGTTGCTGGTCCCTACTATAACGAAAGACACCCCACTTCTCGCCTGAGGTATCTCGTCCGGTGACCACAACCTGTACGCCAGGCACTCTCTCGGCCTTGCTGGTATCAATGTTCAGGATCCGGGCGTGAGGGTAAGGGCTGCGCAGGATCTTGCCGTAAAGCATCCTGGGCAGGGTTAAGTCTGCTGTGAATTTCGCTTCTCCTGTGGCCTTGGCCATGGAGTCTATTCTGGGGATGCGTTTGCCGATAAGCGAACTCTCGGTCATTGACCGCCCTCCTGAGGTTGTTTCTGTCATCCCTGTGGCGGGGGGAATCAGTGGAGCGATGTGATCAAGCCTACTCGCCGAGATCGCTTGCCTGATCAGACAAATCCTGAAGGGTGACAGAGTTCAGGAAGCCGTATACCGTGTCTCCCAATTCTTGCCATAGGCGACGAGCTACGCAGGTCGGTGCTCGATGACACTCCAGGTTGGGGTCGCCGGTGAGACAGGGGACCGGTGAGAGGATTTCCTCTACAACCGCAATCAGCGATCCCACTTTGATGTCCTCTGGGCTTGCGCGGAGCAGATACCCGCCGCCTGGACCTCTGACGGACTCCACAAACCCTGCATCTCTCAATTTGATGAACAACTGCTCGATGTAATGAGCGGAAATCTCCTGCCTGCGAGCTATATCTTTGCGTGGCACAGGTTGCCCATCGCAGTGCTGCGCTAGATCAACCATGGCTCGCAAGGTGTAGCGGGCTTTTGTGGAAAGCTTCATTATTCAGTCTCCTTTCGCCTTCGCTGATCATAACATGGTTGAGCATGTTTGTCAACTTTAGCATATTGTAGTGTGCCAGGGTCAGAATTGGGTCTTATTCTGGTCTCAATCGGGTCCAAAGTGGACCAGAACACTAATATTTCACCACGGAGGTGGATTTCGGCCACGTTTCAAAGCGCTCTCATCTCAGAGGCTTGACATCCATCCTTCGCTGTTCTATACTTGTTGATGCCTCTGAACCTTGGACATATGTGCTTTGGAAAAGGAGCCAAAGATGCTTTTAGGTGCTCACATGTCCATGGCTGGAGGGGTGGATAAGGCTGTGCTCCGGGGGCATGAAGTTGGCTGCGATACGATCCAGATTTTCACGAGGAGCCCCCGACAGTGGAAGCCCCGCGTCCTGAAGGATGATGAGATCTTGCATTTCCAGCAAAACCAGAGAGCGACTGGCATTGACCCCGTCGTTGCCCATGATTGCTATCTTATCAATCTGGGCTCGCCCGATGAGGAGTTATGGCAGAAATCGTTGCGGGTGTTCATAGAGGAACTAGAACATTGTGAGACACTGGATATCCCCTACCTGGTGATACACCCTGGCTCTCATGTCGGTGTGGGAGAGGAAGCTGGGTTGAGACGCATCGCTCAGGCCCTGGATCAGGCGCGGGGTCAGGCCGAAGGGTACCAGGTGGAGGTATTGCTGGAGATCACGGCTGGGCAAGGCACCAATCTGGGATACAAGTTCGAACAGTTGGCCCACTTGTTGCGGTTGGTAGCTGATGATCGGTGGCTAGGGATCTGTTTCGATACCTGTCACGCGTTCGCCGCAGGATACGAACTGCGTACTCATGAGGGATACGAAGCCACTTTTGACGAGCTGGATGAGTTGATCGGCCTGCAACGACTTAGGTTCATACATCTCAACGATTCGAAAGGTGAGCTGGGAAGCAGGTTGGATCGACATGAGCACATCGGCCGGGGATCCTTGGGGTTGGAACCCTTCCGTATGCTGTTGAACGATGAACGCTTTGAGGAGTTGCCGATGATATTGGAAACGCCCAAAGGGCCGGATTCCAAGGAGGACAAGGAGAACCTCAAGGTGCTGCGTAGTCTTGCTGTCTAGAGCCGTTCTTGAGGGTGGGTTCGCAATCAAGAGAGGAGGGTGTATGTCTAGATTAGATGGAAAGAGACGTTTGGTGATTATTGGGGGAGTAGCGGCAGGGATGAGTGCTGCGGCTCGGGCACGGCGCATAGACCCAGACTTGGAGATCGTCGTCTTCGAGAAGACAGGTTATGTCTCATACGGCTCCTGCGGCTTGCCTTATTTCATAGGTGGCTTGATCGATGATCCGAATGCTCTAGTGGCGAGGACGCCGGCCGAGTTTGCCAGACAGAACATCGAGGCTAGAACTCATCACGAGGTGAAGACTATAGACACGATGAATAGGATAGTCACCGTGCGCGATCTGGACGAGGGCCGGGAGTTCGCTCTCGACTATGACAGGCTGGTCCTCGCCACCGGCGGGAGTGCGATATTGCCACCCATACCGGGTGTGGAATTGCAGGGCGTATTCGTGTTGCGTAAC
>JBFFDV010000189.1:0-5510 GCA_041559215.1 Anaerolineae bacterium
GTGGGATCCACAACCGTAGTCGGCCTAGCTGGGGAGTGGAATTTCGCTCCCTGAGAGTATACCATGGCCCCCTTTGCTCCCTCAGTCACCACAGCGACCCGGGGAGCTCCCAGTTGCGAGCGTAATGTTCGAGCTTCCCCGGCCAGATCCTCCTCGCTAAGGATGAGCACATCTATCCGACGCAGGAGCTTGTCGGCCTCCATCCACTGGCAGGGAAAAACCCTCCTCTGTTCATCCCACCGTCTCAACCAGCCCTGCGGCGTGAGCCCCAACAGGGAAGAGGAGAACAGGTCTATCATATCCCCTCCGATCTCGCCCGCTATAGGGCCCAGATGAACGATGGACGCCTCTCGCCAGGCAACGGGCACGTCCTCTATGCCTATCCTCTTGGCCACCGCATACACGTACTGGCGTCGTCCTTCCTCCTCGTATATATTCCGGAAGGTGGTCGTGACCGGTGAGGGGAGGCAGATCACCTCCATGTTCTCCAGGATCTGATCCAGGTCGAGGTCGGGACCGGCACTGGTTATCACCCCCACTCTTCTTCCCAGCTTCCTGGCGGTGAGGGCGGAATAGACCACCGTGCCACCTGGCTGATGCCCTTCATCCGTCAAGTCCTTGGCCACGTGGCCGATGACTACGAAATCGGGCTGCCCCATGCCTCAACCTCTGACGCCCCGTGACCGGCCGTTTTTCGTCCCTATGCTGCCGATGCCGCTCTCCTCTAACTCATCTCCATCACTGCGGAGAGGAAGGCGCGGAAAAGAGGATGGGGGTTGTTGGGCCGAGACTTGAACTCCGGATGGAACTGGGAGGCCACCATCCAGGGATGTGCTTCCAACTCCACTATCTCTACCAGATCGCCACCCTCCAGCAGTCCGCTGGTTATTAGCCCTCTGGAGGTCAAGGCTTCCAGGTACTTATTGTTAAACTCGAAGCGATGCCGATGGCGCTCATATGCCACTTCTTGCCCATAAGCCTGAGCAGCGCGAGTGCCGGGAACGAGACGGCAGGGATAGCTGCCCAGTCGCATCGTCCCCCCTTTGTAGAATACCTGACGCTGCTCTGGCAACAGGTCTATCACCGGGTGCGGGGTTTGAGGATCGAACTCGCTGCTGTTGGCCCCTCCCAGCCCCGCCACCGAGCGGGCGAATTCGATGACCATCATCTGCATCCCCAGGCATAAGCCTAGATAAGGCAGTTTATGCTCGCGTGCGTATTGCGCCGCCGCTATCTTGCCTTCGATGCCCCGGTAGCCGAAGCCGCCCGGTACTACCACCCCATTCACGCTGGCCAGTTGCTCCTCTCCGCCTTCCTTCTCCAGCGACTCCGACTCTATCCATTTGATGTCAATGGCCACATCATGATAAGCGCCAGCGTGGTACAGGGCTTCCCTTACGCTCATGTAGGCGTCTACCAGTTCCACATACTTGCCCACCAGCGCTACGTTCACCCGACCTGCCGGGCTAATGGTCCGCTCCACGATCTCTCGCCATTCCTTCAGCTCAGGTTCGTTCGCCGTCAGCCCAAACCTCTTCACGATAAGCTCGCCCAGGCCAGCTTCTTCCATGATCAGGGGAACCTCGTACATGGTCGGGGTGCTCACCAGAGGTATGACGGCTGACTTTTCAACATCGCAGAACAAGGATACCTTGTCCCTGATACCATCGGCGAGATATGCATCTGAACGCAGAAGAATGAAATCGGGTTGGATTCCCATGCCTCGCAGTTCCTTCACGCTATGCTGGGTGGGTTTGGTTTTCAGCTCGCCAGTGGTTGCCAGGCGCGGGAGCAGGGTAACGTGACCGTAAAGCACGTTCTGCCTCCCTATATCACTGCGGATCTGCCGAATAGCCTCGATGAAGGGCAACCCCTCGATATCACCCACGGTTCCCCCCACTTCCACTATCACCACCTCGGCTCCGCTCTCCTGAGCTACCTGATGGATGCGGCGCTTTATCTCGTCGGTGATGTGGGGGATAATCTGCACGGTACTGCCCAGGTAATCCCCCTTGCGCTCGCTGGCGATGACTGAGGAATAGACCTGGCCCGTGGTGACATTGCTGGAACTGGTCAGGTTCTGGTCTATAAACCGCTCATAGTGGCCCAGGTCAAGGTCCGTCTCCGAGCCATCCTCGGTGACGAAGACTTCACCATGCTGATACGGGGACATGGTGCCTGCATCTACGTTGAGGTAAGGGTCCAGCTTCTGGATGCATACCGAGATGCCCCGGCTTTTCAGAATCCGTGCGATGGAAGCTGCGGCAACGCCCTTGCCTACTGATGATACGACTCCGCCCGTGCAAAAAATGAACTTGGCCACGCTTCAGACCTCTTCTTGGCAGGTTGTGACTACTTGATACGGAAACCGTCCTGCTTTGATATTATACCACGCGTGAACCCTCATAGCAATCATAAGCTGTACATTTGCGCCCTTCTATGCTAAGATTTGACTGCCCCCTCACGGAGGTGGATGGCATGGGTGACGAGCTTCTTCCAACCGAGATACGCTTCAGTAGGGAGCTGGACCCGGTACATGTCGTCTCTCTTGGTCTGGGGATTCTCATGGCCCTGGGCATTTTCGCCGTGCATGGACCTGTTATGGCCGCTGCTGGGCGCGCTGCAGCGCTGTCGTATCTGCTCATGGGCGGCGTCTTTCTGCTGACCCTTCTGTGCTATGTTGAACTTCAGTTGAATAGCGAGCAAGAGGGTGGGGCGTATGTTCTACTTCGCGAAGGCGCGAGATTCCCATTGGCCTTCCTCAGCGGTTGGTCCATCCTGCTGGGTGGAGTTCTCCTCTCCGCAGTTCTGGCCTTAGGCTTCGCCACTTATCTCGCTACCGCCGCCGAGGCCTACTGGGCCGTGCAGTTACCTGAACCTTTGATCGCCGCTTTACTCGTCGTGGCCGTAGTAGTCTACAATATCCTGGGCAGGCGGGGCTTCAGGCGAACGCGTCATCTCATCACCTGGGGCGTGATAGTGGCCTTACTGCTCCTTTGCTTATTCTGCCTGCCTCACATTCGAGCAGACAATTACAGGCCTTTCTCCCCTCAGGGTGTACCCGGCGTTGAGGCTGGTCTCTCGCTTTTGCTGATAGGTTTCCTGGCATTCGAATTAGTGCCCCTCACTGTTTCCGAGATTCGTCACCCTAGACGAACTATTCCACAGGCTTTCTTCATCACCCTCTCGGTGGGAACAATCTTGTTTCTGCTCTTAAGCCTCGTAACAGCCGGTTCAGCCCCAAGACTGGTGTGGATGCAGGCCAGGGTGCCTCTGGTGGTGATCGCCCAGCACTGTATGGGTAACTATGGCCAGCTATTGTTGCTGCTTGCCGGTCTCATCTTCATCCCTCTGGCCGTGAACTCGACCATCCTCCTCGTGGTTCAACAGGCTCAAACGATGGATCAGGACAACCTCCTTCCCAATATTCTGAAGGGGGGGAGAGGCCGTCTGCGGACCCCTTATCTCCTGTTGTCGTTCATCGGGCTGGGGGCTGTGGTTCTCAGCGTGTTGGGAGATTTGGAGTTCATTGCCCGGCTGGGGGGCTTCTGTGCTCTTTTCCTCATGAGCATGATAGCCCTGGGCGGTATCGTGCTACAGCGCAGCGTCGGTGACTCGCCAAGGTCCCAATGGCCTCTTCGCTCTCTCCTCCCCGCTCTAGTGCTGGTGGTCAGCTTCTTCTTCCTGCCCACCCTGGGGGTTAAGCCGCTGCTGGGTGGTGCGCTCTGGATCGTGATTGGATTGTTGGTCTATCGGGCTTATGCCAAGGAGAGATACATCGCTGGTCGGGAAGGGGTTGTGGTCTTCAAGAGAACAAGGAAGCCCACTGAGGCCGAATATCGCGTCCTTGTGCCTTTGGACCCACAAGAGAGGCAGCCGCAGTTGATCAAACTGGCTATAGCTTTGGCTGGCGATCAAGGCGGCGAAGTACTTCCCCTGAGGGTGGTGACCCTTCCACAGCAAGTGCCGCTCAGGGAGGGCGAGAAAATAGCGCGAGAGATAGAATCCTTGTTCAGTTGGTCTCTGGCTGGCGAGGATACGGGGAGGGTATCACTCAACCCCATCACCAGAATCGCCCGTACTGTCCCTCGGGGAATCCTGGATACCGCCGTAGAGGAAGAATGCGACCTCATCTTGCTCGGTTGGGAAGGGTATACCGAGATCCAGGGTCCGATCATGGGCCCCATCCTCGATCCGGTTATTGAGAACGCTCCCTGCGATGTGCTGCTGGTTAAGGGCAATAAACTGACCAGACTGGAGACGATACTGGTCCCCACCAGTGGTGGCCCTCATGCTCCGATCGCCGCCCAGATAGCCCTCAAGCTGGCCAGGCTATATGGGGCCCAGGTGACGGCATTGTATGTCTGTCGAGAGGGTGCCACAACTGAGGATCAGGAACGTGGCCTGGAGATGATCGCCCAGACCTTGAGTGGTCTCGAAACCGATGATCTGATAAAACCCAAAGTTATTATTGCTTCAGGCGTGGTAAGCGGTATCCTGGAGGAGGCAAAGAAGTATGATCTGATGCTTTTGGGGGCCTCGGAGGAAAGCCTATTCGACAGATTCCTCTTTGGTACGGTGCCAGAGGGGATAGCCCGTAAATCGCCTGTACCAGTGATGATAGCAAAGCGGCACGCTCCTCTGCCTCAGTTCTGGCTCAGACGAGTGTGGAACGCGATTAGCGGTCTTTTCCCCATCCTCCAAGCCGAGGAGAGATTGACGGTCTATCGCCAGGTCCGAGAAGGGGCCAGGGCGGACGTAGATTTCTTTGTAATGATCTCGCTTGCGGCCATCATAGCAACCCTGGGGCTGCTATTGAATAGTCCCGCGGTCATCATTGGAGGCATGCTGGTGGCTCCGCTAATGAGCCCCATTATCGGTATCGCTTTGGCCATCGCTCTGGGCAATATTCGTCTTCTGCGTGATGCTGCTGAATCAACTATCAAGGGTATCTTCCTGGCGGTGGTCGTCGCTCTCTTTCTGGCCTCCATCAGCCCCTTGACTGAAGTGACAGGGGAGATTCTAGCGCGCACCAGGCCTAATCTGCTGGACCTAGTAGTGGCCCTGGCTTCAGGTGCAGCAGGAGCATATGCCGTCTCGCGCAAGGACGTATCTGCAGCTCTCCCGGGAGTGGCCATCGCTGCGGCCCTGGTACCACCTATTGCGGTTATCGGCCTAGGGCTGTCCATGCGTCGGGCGGAGGTGGCAGGGGGTGGGCTGCTATTGTTCAGCACCAACTTAGTCGCCATCACCCTCGCTGGGGCTATCATATTCCTCTTCTTAGGTTTCCGTCCGGCCAGGGGCGTAAGAGAACGAAGAATCCACCTCCGCCGCGGACTGGTCATCTCCGTGCTTCTCCTCTTTGTGATCTCTCTGCCTTTGGCCTTTATCTTCGGCAAGGCGGTCCAGGCCACCCAGGAGCGGGAAGTAATCAATAGGGTGCTGAATCAGGAACTAGGTAACCTAGAGGGTGTCTCGCTCGTCAGCTTCGATTTCAGCCATCAGAGGGA
>JBFFDV010000190.1:0-5507 GCA_041559215.1 Anaerolineae bacterium
ACAGGCATCATAGCAAAAGCGCATGGCTGGAAACCATGCGCCAGGCAGACAGCGAGGATAGCAAGAAGGTCATATCGCCGCTTCCACCTCGGCCAGTATCTGTTCAGGGGTGAAATGCTTTAATATAATAGCACCTGACGGACAGGCCATCGCGCATGCGCCACAGCCCTTGCACAACACCTGATTGGCGATCATAACCCCTCTGCGTTCATCCAAGGTCAAGGCACCATACACACACGCCTCAGCACAGAGGCCACAGCCAGAGCAAAGCAGTGGGTCTATGGCGCAGGTGACCGATTCCACCCTTACTTTCCCCAAGGAGAGGGGAATCAAGGCCGAGGATGCCGCAGCCTTAGCCTGTGAAATGGTGTCCGCGATATCCTTCGGTCCCTGACAACACCCAGCGAGGAACACACCATCCATCGTCGTGTCTACCGGCCTCAGTTTGGGATGGAGTTCCATGAAGAATCCGTCCTCGGAACGGGGCAGCTTCAAGAGGTTGGCTATCTCCCCCATGTCCTTGCGCGGCACAATCCCGGAGGCCAATACTACCAGGTCGGCCTCGACCTCTATCGGCTCCCCGAGCAAGGTGTCTTCCGCCCTCACAACCAGCCTCTCCCCTCGCTTGTATATCTCCGCGGGGTTGCCACGCCGATACAGGACTCTTTCCTCCCTCACCCGATCATAGAACTCCTCGAAGCCCTTGCCAAAGGCCCGTACATCCATATAGAAAACAGTAATCCGAGCCTCGGGAAGCTTCTCTCGCACCAGGTGCGCCTGCTTGGCGGTGTACATGCAACATACCCGCGAACAATAAGGGTTCCCCAGGCTCCGATCCCTACTGCCCACACAGTGGATGAAGACCACGTCCTGGGGCACTCTCCCATTGACTGTGATCTCCCCTCCCGTGGGCCCGGAGGGCGACGCCAACCGCTCGAACTCCAGGCCGGTGATGACATTGTCGTAGACGCCATACACGTACTCGGGCTTCAGGCTGGCATCAAAGACATCGAAGCCAGTAGCGACGATGATGCTTCCCACACTCAAGTCAACTACGCTGTCCCCCTGATAGAAATCTATGGCATCCTCAGGGCACGCTTCTCCACACGGAGGCCCCGCCTCGCATTGGCCCGAAGACAGAAGCAGGCAATGCTCCGCATCCACAACGTACTTCGCGGGTACTGCCTGCGGGAAAGGCAGATATATCGCCGACCGCTTCCCCAACCTCGCATCGAACTCGTTCTCGATCTCGCCTTTCAATACGCAGGCCTCAGCACAAAGACCGCAAGCTATGCATCTCTCTACATCCACATACCGCGGCTTCCTGCGCACCTTCACCCGGAAGTTGCCTATAAAACCTTCTACCTCAACCACCTCTGAATAAGTGAGTAGCTCTATGTTGGGGTGCTTCTCGACTCGCTCCATCACCCCACCGAGCATGGCCTCTACATCATCCAGGGTAGGGAAGGTCCTGCCCAACTGCGCCACATGGCCCCCGATCGTGGGCTCCTTCTCAACTACATGGACCTTATACCCGGCGTCGGCGACATCCAGAGCAGCCTGTAGCCCGGCTATGCCTCCGCCGATAATCAGGGCTCCTGGCGTCACCCCTGCGTCTCTCTCCTCTAGGGGCTCCAACAGACATGCCCTGGACACAGCCGCAGCCACCAAACCCTTCGCCTTCTCGGTCGCGGACCCACGCTCGGTATGCACCCAAGAGCACTGCTCCCTGATATTGGCTATCTGCAAGTAGTAGGGGTTCAGCCCCGCCTCCTGAATCACACCTCGGAAGGTCAGTTCGTGCATCCGAGGCGAACAGGAGGCAACCACCACCCTATCGAGACCCAGCTCCTTTATGTCCTCTTGGATCAGTTGTTGCCCCGGGTCTGAACACACATAGATGTAATCTCTGGCCACTTCGACTTTGGGCAATGTCCTCGCAAACCTGGCCACCTCCTCCACATCCACAGTATGGGCGATGTTTATTCCGCAATGACAAACATATACTCCGACCTTATGCGGCATATTTCCTCCCGACGAGGCAACCCAAATCTCAGATCACCTCGGCGACCAACTCCATGATGTCCAGTACCTCAACCTGCTCGTCATACCCCCCCGCCTTCGCGGCCAGTTCAAAGGTCAGGAGACAGAAGGGGCAAGCCACGGCCATTATGTCCGCGCCGACGCCGAGCACCTCTTCGAAGCGTGAAGCCGCCAGACGCTCCTCAGGGTTGGTGCCCTCCCACCACATCCTGCCGCCGCCTCCCTCGCAGCACAGGCTCCTGTCCCTGATGCGATCCATTTCGCGGAACTCCACGCCGGGAATGCTCTGGATTATCTTCCGCGGCTCATCGAATATCTCATTCTGCTTGCCCAGGAAGCAAGGGTCGTGATAAGTGACCACCTTGTTTAGCTCGCCAGGGAAGGTCAGCCTTCCTTCATCTATCATCTCCGCCACGAACTGGGTGTAGTGCTGCACCTTGATATCCAGGCCCTCGTACTCATTGTCGAAAGTGTTGTAGCAATGAGGAGAGGTCGTGACAATATGCTGCACGTTGTACTGGTTGAAAAGCTCCAGGTTCTCCTCCGCCATGTACTCGAACAGCCCTTCCTCACCTATCCGTCGCACCTCGCTGCAACAGCACTTCTCCTCGACACCCAGGATGCCGAAATCAACTCCTGCCTTCTGAAAGACCTTGACCAGGGCCTTGGCCACCCGCTGGGCGCGATCATCGTAGGAAGGAATGCAACCCACGAAGTACAGCACCTCGCCGCCTTCGGCGATATTCTTGACCCCCAAGCCGTCAGCCCAGTCCGCTCTCTCGTCAGGCGGCATGAGCGATGGATTGCCATGCCTGAATACGCTGGTCAGGGCGTCTCTGATCGTTGGGGGGATGACCCCTCCATCCACCAACACGGTGCGCAGAGCGATGATCACATCGGCCGGCTCCACCTCTTTGGGGCAACGCAGAATGCAGGTGCCACAGGTCGTGCAATCCCATAACTCCTCCCTGCCCTGGGGGTTCACCTCTCCGCCCACCAAAGCGTCATAGATGAGTCGCCTGATGTTCAGAGCGGTTTTGAAAGACATCGGGCAACCTCCAGTGCATTTGCCGCATTGAATGCACCCCCACAGGTCGTATTTTTCAGAGATACCTTGTTCCACTTCCATTCTCTTATCGCTCCTCGCCAGCGGCGGTTTTCACCTTGGACTGGGACATGATGACTATGGCTGATGACGCGGCAGCCTTGGCCTGGGCCACAGCATCGGGGATATCCTTCGGCCCCTGGCAGCACCCCGCCAGGAATATGCCTTCCACCTCCGTATCCGTCGGTCTCAACTTGGGATGGGCCTCCCTGAAGAAGCCATCGTCTGAGCGGGAGAGATGCAGCAAATCTGCCACGTCCTCCACATCCGCACGGGGCACGAGCCCAACAGCCAACACTACGAGGTCAGCCTCCACCTCTACCGGCTCTCCCAGCAAGGTGTCTTCCCCCCTGACCACCAGCCTCTCTCCTCGCCTGTATATCTCCGAAGGGTTGCCTCGCCGGTACAGGACCCTCTCCTCCTTCACTCGATCATAGAACTCCTCAAACCCTTTGCCGAAGGCTCGTATGTCCATATAGAAGACCGTTACTCGGGCCTCAGGGAGCTTCTCCCTCACCAGATGCGCCTGCTTGGCGGTGTACATGCAACATACCCGCGAACAATACGGGTTCCCCAGGCTTCGATCCCTGCTGCCCACACACTGGATGAAGATCACATCCTTGATGGTCCTGTCGTCGAGCTTGATTTCCCCAAAAGTCGGGCCCGAGGCCGAAGAGAGCCTTTCGAACTGCAGCCCAGTGATGACATTATCATACAGGCCATAGCCGTATTCAGGCTTCAGGTGGGCATCGAAGGGGTCGAAGCCGGTGGCTACTATGATGGCCGCCACTTCGAGCTCCACAATCTCCTCTTCTTGCTCGAAGTCTATGGCTTCTGAGGGGCAAGCATCCCTGCAAGGTGGAGACTTGCCACACTTTCCCCTCTGTATCATCAGGCAATGTTCAGCATCAATAGTGTATTTCAGAGGAACGGCTTGAGGGAAAGGCATGTATGCCGCCCCCCTCACCCCCATGCCCACATTGAATTCACTGTCAATTCGGCCTTTGAGGCGGCAGTTCTCCGCACAGATGCCACAGGCGGTGCATTTATCTATGTCAACATATCGCGGCTTCTTCCTAACCTTCACCTTGAAATGCCCGGCGCTCCCTTCCACGCCGATCACTTCGGAGTAGGTCAGCAACTCGATATGAGGATGCCCGCCTACGCTCACCATTTTGGGGGTCAATATGCAGGAGGAGCAATCCAGGGTGGGAAACGTTTCGTCCAGTTGAGCCATCCGCCCCCCAATGCTGGGCTCCCTCTCCACCAGATAGGCCTTGAAGCCAGCATCCGCGATATCGAGGGCAGCCTGCATCCCTGTTATACCCGCTCCAATGACTAGAGTTGCATCCATATCTGCCCTTCGTAAGCTACATTGTTAGCATCTTAGGATAACACAGCACGGTCAAAACGTGGTCTTAGCCTGGTCTGAATTGGGTCAAAAGACCTGAGTGAGTTGCCAAGGTTTGCAGGCATTTCATGCCTCGTCGCCGTCATGAGGTGGGCGACGATGATATGGGGAACTCCCACTCTGTTTTCCCAACCCGGGCTCAAGGAAACAGCCACGCGTGAATATCTGATTACTGACCCACTATGGACATTATAACGAAAATCGGACTCCTTTGTCAACTTTAGCGGACCAGGGGGCTTGCGCCCAATTGCTGCGCAAGCCCCAAGATATGGGGCTTATGAAGGGTACGTGGGGACACCCTTCGAAAAGCCCAGGGCAGGCCCCTCATGCCTCTGGGGCTTTGCTGCGCAACGCCACCACACCAGTTGTGGGCGAACGTGTGACATCGGGGAGCTTCGCAAGAAGTGCCTCATGGACGAGGTTGTGCTAGCCGTTGGAGTACGCCAAGATATTCGGCAAATTGACTTGCCCCGAAATTGGAATAAACACCTACTGGTGCGTACTTGACAACTTCTGAATTTTCTTCAATAATATGGTCAAGCACCAAGAAGCCTCTATTTGGGACAAACCTCTCATGTACTAGTAGCGGCGTTGGCTGATGCGGTGTTCTATCCGAAGACCTCAACGACAGGGTAATCGTGTTACTCAGCCTCTGCAAATCATGACTCAGGTCAACGGGAGTCGCAAAGAAGCTACTACATCCGGATATGAAAGGGGACTGGATACATCATGAAGAGCATCAAATCTTGCCTTCGCTCGGGCGCACGTTACCCGCCTGTATCGCTGCTAGTCGTTGCGCTGCTCATGGCCGTTTTGCCCGTCTGGTCCTACGCGCCGCCCGAGCAGCGTCCGGAAAGGCCAGACCCTACGGGCGAATATGTACGGGTTGGTGGGAGCCACGGGGAAGTGACCTACGGGCAGTGCGACGATCCGCACGAGCCTAGCGAT
>JBFFDV010000191.1:0-5484 GCA_041559215.1 Anaerolineae bacterium
CAACAACGGCTCCACGGTGCCGTCAATCTTGCTGCCGAAGGAGCCCCCCAAGGGAGTGGCCTGGATGCGGATTCTGTCCTCTGGAAGGGCCAAGATCTCGGCCAACTGGGTTCTCAATTCGAAGGGAAACTGGGTGGGAACTTTCAGGTTAAGAGTATCTTCGTCCCAATAAGCCACCCCGGATTCCGGTTCCAAGTAGGCATGTTCCACAAAAGGGGTCTCAAAATGCCCTTCTACCAGCAGATCGGAAGCGGCCATTGCCTGATCCACATCACCCACTGTGTGAACAAGATGCTTGCATACATTGCCGTCCGCGTGGATTCGAACCGCATCCTCGTTCAGGCTTTCTGCCGGCGAGAAAACGCCTGGCAGCGGTTCATATTGGACCTGAATCGAGTCACGGGCTTTGCGGGCTACTGATTCGCTTTCGGCCAGTACCATGGCAACCGCGTCGCCGACGAAGCGCACTTTTTCGGCACACAACACGGGCTGATCCCGCTTCAAAGGGCCGAAACCATTGCGACCGGGCACATCGGCTGCTGTCAGGACTCGCAAGACACCGCTCAACTGTTCCGCTACCGTAGTATCTATGGTGTTGATGCGAGCATGAGGATAGGCGCTCCACAGCACCTTAGCATACAGCATATCGGGTAAGTATAGATCATCGGCAAAGGTCAGCCTTCCTTGCACCTTATCTATGCCGTCCAGGTCTATGACCGACTGGCCATAGCCTCCAGCGGCCATGATCTCTACTTCTTCTGGCCGCTTCAGCCAGCGGGCCGCGAGCTTGACCGCATCTATGATCTTGAGGTAGCCAGTGCAACGGCAGATGTTCTGCTTGAGGCCCTCCCGTATTTGCTCCTCTGAGGGGTCAGGCTTGGCATCCAGCAGCGCCTTGGCAGCGATGATCATGCCCGGGGTGCAGAAACCGCACTGCACAGCGCCAGCAGCTAAGAAAGCGGCCTGAATAGGATGTAGGGCATCGGCTTCGGCTAGGCCCTCGATGGTGAGAATTTCAGCGTTCTGCAATCTACGCATCTGTAGGAGACAGGATTTGGTCGCCTTGCCGTTGACCAGCACCGTGCAGGCGCCGCAGTGATTGGTGCTGCATCCGTCCTTTGTGCCGGTCAATCGCAGTTCGTCCCGCAGGAACCTTAACAATGTTGTCTTAGGCGGCACGGTGGAACTCATCTTCTTACCATTGACGGTTAGGTGAATGGTGACGGTCTCTTGCATGTGCGATATGTGGCGGTTCAAAACCTTCCGTTCGAGAGGTGGTGGGCAGACACGTTTATTCTCTGCCACCCCTCTCCTTGACAATCTGTTCCCACTTGTGAACCGGGGGAAGCTCCGTCTCTTCCGACTCAGTGATCACATCGATAAAGGTAGGCCTGCCGCTGTCAAGCGCCGCGCGGATGGCGCGCCCCAGTTCTTCTGGCTTCTCAACTCGCACACCCTGTAGACCGAACCCTCTGGCTATGCCTGCATGGTCTGTATCCGATGAGAAGTCCACCGATAGATATCTCTGTTCATAATATAGGCACTGCAGGGTCTTGATCCATCCGAAGCAGGAGTTATTGAACTGTAGAATGGTCACAGGCAGCTCTAAGCGGGCGATGGTTTCCAGTTCTCCAGCCGACATACCGAAGCTGCCATCGCCCATAAGTCCAACCACTGTGGCCTGTGGCCTGGCCAGCTGGGCCCCCACTACCCCTGGTATGGCATAGCCCAGCCCGCCATAGCCCCGGGGGATAACGACCTGTCGTCCGCCAGGGGATTTGTAGAAGGCCGAGGTAAACGGGGTGCCGGTGCCGGCATCGGCTACGATAATGGCCTGTGGGGGTAGCGCATCGTTCAGTTCTTTCATAACCCGCTGAGGTTTGATGGGCACGCTGTTGCTAAGCATCTTGTCCTGTGCATACTCCCACCAGTGCGCAGCCTCTGCCGCTACATAATCCAGTCGAGCTGCGTTTGGTGCTTGGCTTCGGCCTCTCGGCGAAAGCGCGCGCAGTAGATCTGCCAGACTTAGCTTGGCATCACCCACTATGCCGACGGCCGTCGGGTAATTGTTCCCTATCTCCCGAGCATCTACATCTACTTGGATGATGGTGACCGCCGCTGTGGGCGATGGTAACGTCCAGTTCACAGTGGTCACGGAATCCGTTCTGCAACCCACATACATGATTAGGTCTGCGTCCTCCACGATCCGGTTGGCGTAATCGCGCGCTCCATTGCCTCCCACCACGCCGATACTCAAAGGGTGATCCTCTGCCATGCTACCTTTCCCGTTGATGGAGGTGCCCACAGGCATGGTGAGCGCTTCGGCTAACTGTGTGATCTCAGGCCAGGCCTGGGAGATCACGGCTCCTCCTCCGGCGATCATGACCGGACGCTCAGCCTCCAGCAGTAGGTCGGCCGCTCTCTCCACTGCCGTAGCATCGGGCCGTGTCCGATAGGCTGGATAGGTTAGGCATTCCTGTTCTGCATATAACTGAAAGGCTCCGATATCCTCATCCAGGATGTCGTGAGGAAGCGTTATCTGCACCGCGCCCGGGCGACCGCTCGTAGCCACGCGAAAGGCCCTTCTGATGATTTCGGGGGCCTTTTTCGCTTTCTTGATTCGGGTACACCATTTGGTGACCGGGGTGAAAAGCGCTTCTTGGTCCAGTTCGGTGAGGACTCCTTTGCCATCGCCGGAAAGGGGAGTGTCAGTGGTAAGAACTATGACGGGGATGGAGGAGGCATGGGCCTCTGCGACACCGGGTAGAATGTAGGTGGCACCGCCTCCGCTCGGACCCTCGCATATCCCGGGCCTAAAGCTGAGTCTGGCGTAGACGTCGGCCATGAAGGACGCCGACCTCTCGTCTCTCGCGAGTATGTGCTTAATGCCAGCCGGGGCATCGTATAAGGCGTCGTACAGCGGCATGCTTGTGTCACCAGGGACCCCGAAGATATATTCCACACCATATACCTCTAGAAGCCGGACGATGGCCTCAGCGACTTTCACGTAAGTCCCTCCTCTCTAGCATATTCCGAGTTAATGGGTTGCTCTGTGGACAGCCCTTCCAACACGCTATGTAGATGTTCCCTAACTCGCTCCTCTGCCAGGTGAGGGTCCCTCTGCTCGAGGGCTGCCAGGATCCTTTTGTGTTCTGTCAAGGACCTCTTCAAGCGTCCCGAAATCTGGTCGGATAGCAATCGAAAGCGTTTCAGATGATCGTCTAGATTGTGGACTATCAGCTGCAAACGCTGGTTGTCCGCATTCTGCAATATGAGGTAGTGGAACTGTTCTCCATAGTGCGAGGCAAGGTCCTTGTCACCCACATTGAGGGCTGCCTCCATCAAGCGTAGCAACTCTCCAGCCCGAGCCAATTCGCTTTCATCGAAAGTAGGTGCGGCCAAACGGGCGGCCAACCCTTCCAAGACGGCTCTCAGTTGGAAGATCTCTCGCGCATCCCGCAAAGTGACCTCTGAGACATAGGTCCCCTTGTAGAGAACCTTTGTGACCAAACCCTCTCGTTCCAGTTCATGCAAGGCAGTCCTCACGGGTGTCTTGCTGATGCCCAATTGCTGGGCTAATTCGCTTTCTACCAGAGCTTCACCGGGCTTCAGTTTGAGGGACAAGATTGCTCTCTTGATGGCTAAGTAGGCTTGGTCCTTTAGGGAAACGCGGGCACTGATCTTTTCTAACTGGAGGGCGTGACTCGTGGCTGTCTTTCGGTTGGGTGGCATAATCCATCCCCCTAGAGCGAAATAAGATATATGGTATACGGTATACGATATATCTCATAGTATAGCGTAATTGTGATCGTCTGTCAAGTACCTAGCTGCCAGTTCTTGAAAAGTTTAAGGTTAATCGGGTCGAAGGAGTGAGAGTGGCTCTGAAATCTCAGTATTGCCTTGCCGAACTGAGTTATTCCAGTTATGATGGGGGCGAGATGCGTGGAAATGGGGTCTGCATTGCCGGTTCTCTGATAGCCTTGGCTCTGCTCGCCACTGGTTGCGGCAGCTCGCTGATACCATCGTCGATGGAACAAGCGACACCCACTCTTGTGGCATCACCGCTGCTCCAGTCGACCACGCCTCTGGTCGTGCCAACGGGGACTCCGCTGGTCGTGCCGACAGTGGAGCCGAGGGTTACCGATACGCCCATAGCCTTTTCTTTGGCGTCGACGGTCTCCCTAAGGCGAGGCCCATATCTGCAATCCGTAGCCCAGAATTCCGTCCTTATAGTGTGGGAAACCGACGAGGCTGCCCACAGCGTCGTGGAATATGGCCTCACGGAAGAGTATGGTAAAGTAGTCAGCGCTGCCATCCCTGCCACCAAGCACGTTGTGAGCCTTACCGGTTTGGGCCCCTATACCACTTATCACTATCGGGTGGGGACAAGCGAGGGTGCGCTTAGCGGGGACAACACTTTCAAGACGGCGGCCGGCCCGCGGCAGACCACATTCGGTTTTGCCGTGCTAGGCGATACGCGCACCAATCATCATAATCATCGGCTCGTGGTGGAGAGCATCATCGCCACCAGGCCGGATTTCTATCTTCATCTGGGGGACATGGTGGGTGATGGCTCCTCGCTGGCAGAGTGGGAGGCCTTCTTCCGGATAGAGGAGGAGTTGCTGAGCCATGTGCCTATCTTCTCCTCTCTGGGCAATCATGAATTTAATCACCGTAACTACTTCGACCTTTTCTACCTGCCCAACAATGAGCGCTGGTATTCCTTTGACTACGGCCATGCCCACTTTACCTGCTTGCAGATAGACGGGTTCAGTAGCTATAGGCAAGGCAGTGAGCAATACTTTTGGCTGGAGGAGGATTTGGCCAGCACCGAACAACCTTGGAAGTTCGTTTTCTTCCATATGCCTCTCTACAGTTCAGGGCCTCACGGCGGCGATTTGCAGGTCAGGGCCGCCTTACATCCTCTATTCGTGCGGCACGGCGTGGATATTGTCTTCAACGCTCATGACCATGACTACGAACGTAGTTTGGTGGACGGGGTTACCTATGTCGTGACGGGTGGGGGCGGGGCTGAGCTGTACGGGAAGAGGAGCGAGAACGACGAGAGCGTCTATTATGAAAGCACCCTGCATTTCGTTTCCATATCCATAGCTGGGGATACTTTGACTGGTAGAGGCATCGTGCCCGATGGGACTGAGGTTGACCCTTTCAACATGAATGTGCGTCCGTAAACGGGATAGTGCCATCAAAACAGAACGCCCCGATGGAGAACCATCGGGGCTGATTATCAGTGCCGGCGACCGGACTTGAACCAGTGACCAAGGGCTTATGAGTCCCCTGCTCTACCAACTGAGCTACGCCGGCAAACTATAGCCGATGACCGTCAGGGGTCATCGGCTCCTGCATCATGGTAGCGGGGGTTGGATTCGAACCAACGACCTCCGGTTTATGAGCCCGACGAGCTACCTCTGCTCTACCCCGCATCGTTTCTCTAATTATAAACTATCTTCTTCCCAAAGTCAA
>JBFFDV010000192.1:0-5376 GCA_041559215.1 Anaerolineae bacterium
CCTGGCCGCATCTCCAACTAGCATCAACCCGTGGCTGGTAAGATCGTTTGATGCGATGCCCACAGGCACATTCCCTATGATAAGGGTGACCGGGCTTCCCTGCTGAAGGAAGGGATATCGAGCGATAAAGCGATGCAGATATTCCAAAGCCGGCATGACGGCGAGATCGGCTTGCACCCCTATCCCTACGTTGGCTTTGCCTTCACCTTTAGGAAAAACCCACGCGTAACCGCCAGGAGCCAACTCCTCGCCCAGATAGTAGTAGCAGCGGTTGGGATCCACTTCAACCCCCGCTAGCATGAACTGAGCGCAAACCAAACAGTCCTCTTGCCGCAAGAGGCTCGTCAAGCCAGCCCAATGGCCGACTCTGGATTCGACCCCGTCAGCGCCAATCACTATAGAAGACTCGACCTCCCATCTGCCCTTCCCGTTACTCGCCATGACCCCTCTAACCACGCCATCTTCGACGATCAGTCCCTCGACCGCCGTTTTTACCATAACTTGTGCTCCCGCGGTCACTGCCCTCTCAGCCAATGCCCTATCGAAGACTCTGCGCTCTAACACATACCCCACCTCTTGTTCTCCCGTGAATAACCTTGTCTCCCCAGTATCCACTGGCGTGATGCTAGACTTATTCACCTCTGTCGATATCCAGTGGCCCTCTGGTTGTAAGAAAGGAAGCAGCAGTTCGCGATTGATGCCCTCAGCACAGCGCACCGGACTACCTATCTCCTGGCGCTTCTCCAGCAGCAACACCGATAGACCGCGTTCCGCACCAACCTTGGCTGCTATGGAACCAGCGGGCCCCGCCCCCACCACGACCAAGTCATACCTGCGTCGAGTGAGCAGTACAGAGGGCTCTGCGCCTTCATCCATTAGCAATGCCCCTGTGGGACAGCCTTGGATGCAGAGTCCACATCCCGTGCATCGCTCCCCAGCAATAACCAACCGCGTGTCTGCCAGCTCCAGGACGGCGGACGGACACAGGCTCACACACCCTCCGCAGTAAGCGCAAACTTCCCGCCGAAATGCTATCATCTGACCGCACCTCTAAGCTGGACAAAATAAGAAAGGGATGCCCCTAGGCATCCCTCGAGATTGAAGTGGACACGAATATCTTACGCTAGCCCCTCCTCCGCCATGCGCTTTTCGATATACCCTACCGCCTGTCCCACGGTGGTTATTTCCTGAGCCTCTTCGTCGGAAATCTCGACCGTACGCCCGAACTTCTCCTCAAAGTACTCTTCAAAAGCCATAATCAGCTCGACGAGGTCGAGGGAATCGGCTTCCAGATCCTCCCGGAAGTTCGCGTCAGGCACTACCTTTTCCTCGTCTACACCCAGTTGTTCGACGATGATACCCTTGACCACTGAAAAAACTTCTCCCTCAAGCGCCGCACTCATCTTCTTACCCCTTTCTATATCTCAATTTGTCTATCTAACGGCCATAAGTATAACAGCATCGAAGCAGATAGTCAAACTTGACAACTGCCACCAAGAGTGATAATATGTGACAATACCTCACCATCCTACAAACACCTATTGGATAACGAAGTTACGGAAGGAACCATATGCACCAGCAAAGAAAGCTCGACCATCTTCGCATCTGTCTTGAGGAGGATGTCGAGCTTCCAAACCTATCCACAGGCCTGGAACAATACCTTTTCATCCATCAAGCCCTTCCGGAAATAGATCTGGCTGAGGTGGATCTGTCTTCGCTACTCCTGGGCAAAGATCTTAGCGCTCCCCTGATAATCTCCTCCATGACTGGGGGCACGAAAGAGGCGGAGCTCATCAATTTGAACCTGGCCCAGGCTGCGCAGAAGATAGGAGTGGCTATGGGTGTGGGATCGGTGAGAACAGCTCTGGAGGATCCCAGTCTCGCCTATACCTACCAGGTGAGAAGAGTGGCCCCAGACATCTTGTTGCTCGCCAATCTGGGGGCGGTACAGCTTAACTATGGATATGGCCTTGAGGAGTGTCGTAGAGCGGTGGAGATGATAGAAGCCGATGCCCTGATCCTCCACCTAAACCCCTTGCAGGAATGCCTGCAGGCAGATGGCAATACGGACTTCTCTAGATTGTTGCCCAAGATCGAGGAGATATCCCATCATCTCTCGGTTCCAATAGTAGTCAAAGAAGTGGGCTGGGGAATCTCCAGAAGAGTGGCGGGGATGCTGCACAAAGCAGGAGTGGCAGCAATAGATGTCGCCGGACGTGGCGGAACATCATGGAGCGAGGTGGAAAGACATCGAGCCCCTGATGAGAGAATGGTCTCTATAGCCCAAAGCTTTGCTGACTGGGGCATTCCCACCGCAGAATCCATCCAAATGGTGCGACAGGGAGCGCCAGCGACTACCATTATCGCCAGCGGAGGCATTCGCACGGGAGTAGATATCGCGAAGGCCATAGCACTTGGCGCTCACGGGGGTGGAGTAGCTACACCCTTCCTTGAACCCGCCACCATTGGCGCGCACGCCGTTGCTGACAAACTACAAGAGATCATCGAACAGTTACGTATCGCCATGTTTTGCATAGGCGTGACGAATCTGGGAGCGTTGAGGGACACCCCTCTACTGCGAAGAATCGATCGAGGGTAGAACAACGAATGGCATTGGAAAACTTGGCCCATTATCTGGCTGCCATCGAGGAAGAGATGAAATCCGCAATAGCGGTTTCCGAAGAGGCGCTGGCCCCCTATTATGGGATGATGCTCTATCACCTGGGATGGATGGATGAGCACTTCTCGCCACGCCAGCAAAAATCGGGCAAGCGAGTGCGTCCCCTCTTGTGTCTCCTATCCTGCGAAGCCTGTGGTGGGGATTGGCCTCAGGCTCTGCCAGCGGCCACAGCAATCGAGTTCATCCACAATTTCTCCCTTATCCATGATGATATCGAGGACAACAGCCTGGAACGGCGCCATCGTGCAACGCTTTGGAGCTTATGGGGTCAAGCTCAGGGGATCAATGCTGGCGACGGCCTGTTCGTCATTGGTCGCCTTGCCCTCCACCGCCTCCTAGAGCGAGGCGTGCCTCCCGACAAAGCCGCCCTTGCCTTTAAGGTCTTTGATGAGGCCTGCCTCAGTCTTACGGAGGGCCAATATCTGGATCTCACTTTTGAGGGCCAGGAAGATGTCAGTGTCGAGATGTACCTGCAGATGATTGGTAAGAAGACCGCCGCGCTCATCGGGTGCGCTACCCAGCTGGGAGCGCTTTTGGGCACTGGGGACAAAGAGGTGATCGAAAACTATCATCTCTTTGGGCAGCAACTGGGGCTAGCCTTTCAAATAATCGATGATATGTTGGGAATCTGGGCCGACAGCGAAACAACGGGCAAGGGGGTAGGAGAGGACATTGTCAACAAGAAAAAATCCCTGCCCATAGTGTATGCCCTGGAAAAAGGAAAGGGAGAGCTACAGGATGTGTTCCGTCAGGAAAAGATAGGCCCTCAAGGGGTAGAGACGGTTATGTAGCAACTGGAGAACCTGCGGGCACGTGAATATGCCCAAGAGATGTCAAAACGGCGCTCCGAGTTAGCCCTAGGCGCGCTGGAGAAGACTGGCATACAGAACCAGGCTCAGGATAGGTTGCGAGAGTTGGCTCTCTTTCTGATTGAACGGCAATACTGACTTTTCAGGAGTGGTTTGTTCTACTCTGGCAGGAATCTTTCAAAGACTTCATTCCCCAGCAAGCGGCCCCGAGCAGTAAGTCTAACACCCCTGCCGTTCACATCCAGTAGCCCCTGACCAATCAACTCGCTTATCTGGTCTCCATAGACCGTTACTGGCGAGGAACCAAACCGCCCCTCGAACTTCATGAAGGATATCCCTTCACAGAGCCGCAAGCCCATAATCATCGTCTCACTCATCTCCAGAGAGTGGTCGATCTCCTCGCTAAAGGCAACGGGGCTTTGATCCGCGAGAATAAGCCTTACATACTCCTCTGGTGGAAGAACGTTGTGATACCGGCTGCTGGCATAGAAGGAATGGGCTCCAGCCCCGAAACCCAGGTATGGCCTATTGCGCCAATAAGTGATATTGTGCTGACATTCATGGCCAGCCTTCGCCCAGTTGGAGATTTCGTAATGTCCGTATCCAGCTTTTTCCAAAGCCTGTTCAGCCCAACAATACATCTCTGCAGCAAGGTCGGGATCGGGATAGGGAGCATCCCCAGCAGAGATCATATTCGCCAGAGGAGTGCCTTCCTCAACGGACAAGCAGTAAAGAGATAGATGTTCCGGTTGCAGGGCGATCGCCTCCGAAAGGTCGGCTTGCCACCCAGCAAGAGTCTGTGCCGGCAGAGAATAGATTAGATCCAGATTTATGTTGCCAAAACCTACCTGCCGTGCCAGACCGTAGGTCTCTCTCGCTTGATCGGCGGTATGAACCCGCCCCAGAAGGGCCAGCATCTCATCAGAGAAGCTCTGCGCCCCCAGACTCAACCGGTTCACACCCAGCTCTCGCAGTGCCAACAGGTAGTCACTGTCTACAGTACCAGGATTGGCCTCAATAGTGATCTCCATGTCCTCGGGCCAAAGGAAGCGCTCCCTACAGGCCCGCAACACATCCGCCAGAAGATGCACGCCCAACACCGTCGGCGTTCCTCCGCCCAAGTAGACTGTAGCTGCCTGCAAACGGCCTTCGCTCTCCCCCACGAGGGCCATTTCCCTGCACAAGGCCTCAATGTAGGCCGCATATAGATGGCCCAATCCGGCGTAGGAGTTGAAGTTACAGTACATGCACTTGGATACACAAAAAGGGATATGGATGTAAATGCTTGTCGCATTCATGCGCTGTTAATCAGATAACTTTCTGTGAAGATACAAAATCGCTTCCAGCACCCCACCACCGATGGCCCTCGCCTTGTCCGATATGGTGAAGCAGTGCTCTCTCACGCCCCGGGGGTCCACATCCCCTACTTTCATCCCTGGCCTCACCACTAACCCATCAGCCAACAACCCCCTGATCACGCCACCTATGCCAGCCACCACGGGCGAGTCATCTACGTAGGCCACTATCGCTCCTGCTTCAATTCCGTCACCGATTTGCCGCTCTCCTCGAAAGATGCCCTGACAGGGCGCTCGCAAGACTCGTTCGCTGGCATAGCCCATCACCTCCCCAGGAATACCGGTGTCTGGTGCGGCAGTCCCTTCAAGAATCACCTTCCCTAGATAATGGCCTCGTTTAGTTTCGATCACAGCGTGCACATCAACCCCAGCTACAAACCCGGGACCTAGCCCAATCACGATGGGCGCATCGCTCATCCTGGTGCCAATATTCCTCTTGGCCACAATGCCATCGACAAGGACGTCAGGACGCCACTGAGAGACCATTTCGGCTTCAGGATCGGAGATCACGGGAACCTCCCCTCTCTGCAAG
>JBFFDV010000193.1:0-5287 GCA_041559215.1 Anaerolineae bacterium
CCCTGGGCCAGTGCAGCCAACTCGGTTGAGCTTAGACCGGATTATGACCACCCTAAGACCTGGTTTTGACCCCGAAATGGTACAATGTCATGGGGAACGAGGGTGTTGAAATACTCTACACCTCGGATTTGAGTGCTGCAAGGGAGATTTCGAGGCTCATTCACGGCCCCTCTTGCGAATTCGTGCGATGAGTGTTATAATGAAATTGGGTACTGTTGATACCGCACACTGATGGTGGTGTGGAAATCCGCTACGGAATGAACCGCTGTCAAGGGGAAATGGAAAGGAGGTGAGGGCCAAGAAAGCAAGTGAACTCCCGTCCATCAATGGTCACACACTTCGAATAGAACTTAAAGAAGGAGGAAAATCGTGAAAGCAAGAACTTGGATCATAGTTAGCCTATTGGTCATCGGGACGTTGCTTGCCGCCTGCGCCGCACCGGCGGCACCGCCGGAGGAGGCACCTCCTCCTCCAGTGGCGGGAGCACGGCTCCAGACCATCTTGAACCGCGGAAAGATCATCTGCGGTTGCAACGCCGAACTCCCCGGCTTTGGCTATCTCAACCCGGAGGGTGAGTTCGAGGGGTTCGATGTCGATTTCTGCAAGGCCATTGCCGCCGCTGTCTTCGGCGACGCGAATGCGGTCGAGTTCCGACCGTTGACCGCTGCGGAGCGTCTCCCGGCGCTTCAGACCGGCGAGATCGATGTCCTGATCCGGAACACTACGTGGACCCTCACTCGCGATACGGCGAACGAGGTGGACTGGGCGGCGGTGACCTTCTACGATGGTCAGGGCATGATGGTCCCGGTGGCCACAGGATGGACTTCGCTGGAAGACATGGAGGGTGCGACTGTTTGCTCCACGACCGGCACGACGACGGAGATGAACCTGGCCGATGCCTTCCGCTCCCGTGGCCTGGACTATACGCCGCTTCTCTTTGAAAAGACTCAGGATACGAATACAGCCTACGAGGAGGGGCGTTGTGACGGCCAGACCTCGGACAAGTCACAGTTGGCGGCCCTGCGTTCAGCTATGGAGCATCCCGAGAATCACGTGATCCTCAACGTGACGATGTCCAAGGAGCCCCTGGGACCGTTGACCGCCCACGGCGACGACAAGTGGAACGATGTCGTCAGGTGGGTCGCTTGGGGCATGATGCAGGCCGAAGAGTCCGGAGTTAGCTCCGTGAACGTCGACGAGATGATGGATAGCACCAATCCGACCATCAGGCGGCTGTTGGGCGTCGAGGGCGAGATGGGCAGCTCTCTGGGTATCCCCAACGACTGGATGGTCCAGGTGCTTAAGCAGGTTGGCAACTATGGTGAGGTCTACGTGCGCTGGCTGGGCCCTGCTCGCCTCAACATCCCGCGCGGCCCGAACGAGCTCTGGATCAACGGTGGGCTCCTCTACCCCATGGCCGTCCGGTAGCACGTTGTTGCTAGGTCACAAGTGCAGCCCGACTTGAAGTCGGGCTGCACTTCCCTGAAAGATAGAGATTTATGTCTCAGATCGCAATCTCTCGCCAACGGGCGATGAGCATTCTGCGCGACGAACGCTTCCTCAGAGCGCTGGGCCAGGCTATGTTCGCCATCGCGGTGGTGCTTTTCGCCGCATGGTGTCTCGGGAACTACAGGGAGCGGGGCCGGACCTTCACCTTCACTTTCCTGCGCGAGGAGGCCAGTTTCGACCTGGCTGAGGGCATGGCGTTCAGCCCTGTTGACCCCTACTGGAAGGCTTTCATGGTCGGGGTCTTGAACACGATCAAGGTCGCGGTCCTGGGCATCATCATGGCCACTATCCTGGGCACGGTGACGGGTGTGGCCCGATTGTCGAAGAACTGGCTTATCAGCAACATCGCCGGCGTCTACATCGAGATCATCCGCAATACGCCGGTGTTGGTACAGCTCTTTTTCCTCTACTTCGCGGTCATGTTGAAACTCCCGGGCCTTCAGAACCGTATTGTGCTGCCCGGTCCGATCTTCCTTAGCAACCGTGGTATCAATCTCGTCTGGCCGCGCCCCACGGCATCTTTTGATTCCTGGTGGCCTTTCTGGATCGGAGCAGTCGTCGTGGCAGCGGGCATCTGGGTCTGGCGTGTCCGGCTTGGACGACGCAGGAGACGGCCTGTTTCACGCCTCCCATGGACCTTCGTTGCGCTGGCCGTGCCTCTGCTGGGCTGGTTCCTGGTACCAGGAAACCCTCTTTATCCTGACAGGCCAGCTGTAGAGGGCCTCAGGGTCGTGGGGGGCACGAGCCTTTCACCAGAGTTTGCGGCCATCCTGTTCGGCTTGGTGATATACACCGCGGCCTTCATCGCGGAGGTCGTTCGCGCCGGGATAATGGCCGTGCCGAAGGGGCAAAGCGAAGCGGCGCGAGCTCAGGGCTTCACGGAGATGCAGATCTTGCAGTTGATCGTTCTGCCACAAGCGATACGTATCATCATCCCGCCACTCATTAGCCAGTATTTGAACCTGACCAAGAACTCCAGTCTGGCGATCGCGATCGGCTTCCTTGACCTGTACGCCGTTTCTAATACGATGTTGTTTCAGTCAGGCCGGGTCGTTGAGGTATTTCTGATGGTCATGGCCGCCTATCTGTCCATGAGCCTGACTATCTCGCTGGTAATGAATATTGTGAACCGCAGACTAGCTCTTGTAGAGAGGTAAGATGGCGACCGTTACTGAAGTCATGAAACCACCGCGCACCGAAGTCGGCGCACTGGGCTGGCTCAAGAAGAACCTTTTCGGCACCTGGTACGATGCCCTGCTCACCATCGGCTCGGTGACCTTCATCTCGGGAGTGCTGTACGGGATCACCAATTGGGCTTTGAACAGTGCCGAATGGGGCGTGGTGACGACCAACATCAAGGTCTTCATGGTCGGAAGATACCCCTACCCGGAGATTTGGCGCATCTGGGCCAGCATAGGCCTGTTTGTGGTGATGGCGGTGGTCACCTTCGTGATCTGGAAATGGGATATCTCGCGAGCCAGGCGGCCCGTGACCATCACCTGGGTCGTCGTTCTTCTGCTGACTATACTGTTGCTCCAGGGTTTTGGAGACAACCCCATCTTGCCGTCCGTCTCGCTCAGTATCTGGAGCGGGCTGATGCTCACCTTGACCCTCGGCATCGTTGGTATCACCTTCTCCTTCCCGATAGGTATCCTGCTTGCCTTGGGCCGCCGGAGCAGCCTTCCGGTCATCAAGGTGTTCAGCACCATGTTCATCGAGATAGTCCGTGGAGTGCCGCTGATCACTGTGCTTTTCATGGCCATGTTGATGCTCCCCCTCTTCCTTCCTGCGTCAATATCGGGAAGGCTGTCCAATGTCCTCAGAGCGATGGTGGGCATGACCCTCTTCAGCGCGGCCTATGTTGCAGAGAATGTTCGGGGAGGGTTGCAAGCCATACCCAAGGGACAGTACGAAGCCGGAAGGGCGGTAGGTTTGAACGAGGCCTATGTGATGGTTTTGATCGTGCTGCCGCAAGCCTTGCGGGCGATGATTCCCGCCATCGTCGGTCAATTCATCAGTTTGTACAAGGATACGTCGCTGGTAGTCATCGTTGGGCTGCTGGATCTGCTGGGCATAGCCAAGGCTGTGACCGGGCAGCAGCAATGGATCGGCTTGCAGAAAGAGGTGTTCGCCTTTGCCGGCGTAATCTATTTCATAACCTGTTCCGCCATGTCGTACGCGAGCCGTCGGCTTGAGAAACAGCTGGGCGTAGGGGAACGGTAACTTCTAGTTTTTGGAGGCAAGAAAGTGGAAAAGGAGAGATACGACTCTTCAGACGGACAGGACATGATCATCTGCCGGGATGTGCACAAGTGGTTCGGCGACTTTCACGTGCTGCGAGGCGTGAATCTTACCGTAAGGAGGGGCGAGGTGGTGGTCATATGTGGGCCCTCAGGTTCGGGAAAATCAACCCTCATTCGCACCATAAACCGCCTGGAGGAGCACCAACAGGGCGACATTATCGTGGACGGCATTGAGTTGACCCACGATATCCGCAACGTGCACGCCATTCGTCAAGAGATAGGGATGGTTTTCCAGCACTTCAACCTCTTCCCTCACCTGACTGCTCTTCAGAATATCACCTTGGCGCCGATCTATGTTCGTCGCTGGTCCAAGGATAAGGCAGAGGAGGTTGCTCGCCAGCTTCTGGAACGAGTAGGCATCCCTGAACAGGCGCACAAATACCCCGGCCAGTTGTCGGGCGGACAACAGCAGCGAGTGGCCATCGCGCGGGCCTTGGCCATGCAACCCAAGATCATGTTCTTCGACGAGCCAACTTCAGCGCTGGACCCGGAGATGATCAAAGAGGTGCTCGATGTGATGGTCGAACTGGCCAAGGGCGGCATGACGATGATCGTCGTCACTCACGAGATGGGGTTTGCCAGAGAGGTTTCCCATCGGATCATCTTCTTCGACGAAGGGAACATCGTTGAGGAAGGGACGCCGAAGACCTTCTTCACCGATGCCAAGGAGGAGCGAACGAAACTCTTCCTCTCCCAGATACTCACTCAATAGCAATTCGGGGTACAGTACTATCTCTGTAGAGAAAAGGCGGGTCTTGGCCCGCCTTTGTTCATAGTGTCGACTACTCTGAACATTTCGCCTCTTATGAGCTAAGAGCCTGTTTTCGGGGTTCTCCACTGCATTGCTGAGAAAGCAACAAGATGACAGGCACGTAAAGGACAAAACCAGCTGCTTCGCCCTTTCCAGACCTACCAGGGCCGTTCTAAGCCTTTGATTTTCGCCACGACATGGTCTAATATTAGATTTGCCTAAGAAGCTCGGAAAGCTCCTGTAACGAACCGCTGGCGAACCCCAAGGGCGATATGCTCTAGAGAGAATCTATGGAGTGAGGAGAGAGGAGCGATGCAGCGTTGGGAACATTGTGTGCTTATGCCCAAGCCCGTTATGCAGTTGGCGGCGCCGTCAGAGAGTGGCTGGAGGGAGGAGAAGATAAGGAGAGACGAGAGCCTGGGCGACAAGAGCGATGGAGATGCTTTTGCCCGCACCATGTACCAGTTGGGACTAGACGGCTGGGAAATGGTGACTGTCGACGGAAACGGCTCGTTTTGGTTTAAGCGCCCCAGCCAGGAACCAGGTGGCCCAACCGACATAGAAGCATTATGGCAATAGTCAGCACCCCCCCGGGAACTCGCTACCGAAGACAGGCCACTTCAGTGCGACTGCTGCTGTAATGAATAAACCGCCACAGATGGTAGGGTAACGGGAGAGGAATAGAATACGCCCCTGGATAGGTCTGGACCCTCAGAGCGTACAG
>JBFFDV010000194.1:0-5284 GCA_041559215.1 Anaerolineae bacterium
TCGTAGAGCGACTCTGGCTATACAGGGGCCAGAATCATTTAACATTCTGCGCCAGACAGGGTGCTCGCTACCATCTCTCGAGAATGGTCAATTCTGGCAGGGCGATATCAATGGCGTTGAGGCTTTGGTGCACCGCAACGGCTATTCCGTTGACGACTTGCGCTACGAGATAATCGTCCACCCAGACAGGGTGTCTGAGGTGTGGAACCTGCTTCTGGAGGCTGGCGCGAATCCGGCCGGCTTGGCGGTGAGGGAAGCTCTGCGGGCTGAAGCTGGCCTGCCCTCCTACAGGGATGGCGAGCCTGGACCAGATGGGGTTGCCCTTTTCAAGGCCGGGCAAAATGCGTTATTCCACCTCTCCAAGCCCTATTTCGTGGGCGAGAAGAGTATGGAGAGTCTGAGATCGAGGCCGGAGAAAGAGGAGTTCCTGTGGGAGGAGAAAGAGGGTGGACTCAGGCGCACGCCGCTCTATGAGGAGCATCGCCGACTTACTAAGAAGATCGTTCCTTTCGCGGGCTGGGAGATGCCTCTTTGGTACACAACCGTGCTGGAGGAACATCGCGCTGTGCGCGAGGCGGCCGGGCTCTTCGATGTAGCGCACATGGGTGTGCTGGAGGTGTCAGGCGAGCATGCAGCCAGCTTTCTCGATCTGGTGAGCACCAACTATGTGCGCTGGCTGGACGATGGCCAATCCCATTACTCCTACCTTCTTGACCCTGATGGCAAGGTAATTGACGACATCATGGTCTATCGCCGCGCGGCGGATCGCTATATGCTGATAGTGAATGCGGCCAACGCCGAGAAAGACCTGGCTTGGCTGAACGCGGTCAATTCGCGCCGCTATCTCATTGACCGACAGCACCCAGATAAAGAGATCGAGGGCCCGGTCACCATCAGGGATCTGAAGGATCCGTCATCCGGAAGGGATCGACGAGTGGACGTGGCTTTGCAGGGCCCCAACTCCCTGGCGATCGTGCAACGCCTGACCGATGATCCCAGGCTGAAGGATGAGTTGGCCAGGATCAGACGCACCGAGTTCATCGAGACAGAATTGGCTGATATCGAGGTTATTGTCTCCAGAACCGGTTACACTGGTGAGGATATCGGTTATGAGCTTTATCTGCACCCCGACGATGCTCCCCGGATGTGGAATCTGCTGCTGGAGAAAGGAGAAGATCTGGGTATCAAGCCAGCGGGACTTGGGGCACGCGACTCGACCAGGACGGAAGCTGGCCTTCCTTTGTACGGGCATGAGCTGGCGGGGGAGCATGATATCTCGCCGACCGGAGCCGGTTTTGCCCCCTACGTCAAGCTACACAAGCCATACTTCATCGGGCGACAGGCTCATCTGGAGCGAGAAGACAGGCGAAAGATGGAGATTATTCGTTTCCGTATGAAAGCCAGGGGCATTAGGGCTATAAGGACAGGAGACGCTGTCGTAACCCGCAGGGGAGAATACATCGGCGCGGTGACAAGTTGCGCTCTGGATGTGGAAGGATACCAGCTGGGAATGGCCTATGTCAACCGGCGGTACAATAGGGAAGGCACGGAATTGAGGATATTCCCACTCCCACCGAGCGAGAAGGTTAAGCCAGAGAAGGACAAGAGGCAATTGGCGGTAGGCGATAGGGTGCTAGTCGGCGAGGAAGCAGTGGTTCTCTCTCGCTTCCCTGTGGAAGAGGAACAGTAAGTAGGCCGGGACAAAGGATGAGATACCAGAACATATCTCTAGCTTTGCCCTCTAGACACTCGGCGATTGACTTTCTCGACTGCCTCTACGATAATTGTAATAGAATAGCTTTCGGGGAATGTACAGGAGGTTATACATAATGGCAGCAAAGGGAAAAGGTTACTACAACAACCAGCCTCTGACTTTCGATCTACCTGAGAGTTGGAATTTGCTGGCTATGAGCGAGCCTCGGGAGGTGCCTGCCGCAGAGAACGTTGCTGAGCTGGTCAAAGAGGGACTGGAGAACCCCATCGGCATGGCTCCCCTGGCCCAGATCATTCCGTCGCTGGAAAACAGGAGGGCAGTGATCATCGTTGAGGATCAAACCCGTCCTACACCTGTAGATTTGGTTGCCTTACCTCTGATCAACGAATTGAACAGATTGGGCATCAGCGATGAATCGATCGAAGTAGTTATCGGCCGAGGTACCCATCGGGAGACGACCCGGGAGGAGATTAGACAGAAATTGGGCAAGGAGGTGGTTAGCAGGCTGAAGGTTAGCATCCACGATCCGGATGACAAAGATAACCTGGTCAACGTGGGCACTACCAGCCGGGGTACTCCCTGCTGGGCTAACCGGAAAGTCGTGGAGGCGGGGTTCAAGGTCGGCATAGGGACCATCAACCCTCACTATTTCGCCGGTTATGGCGGAGGACCTAAGATCGTTCTCCCTGGCATCTCCGGCCGGGATACCATAAGACATAACCACGTCATGATCAGGGAACCCGGTACAACGCAAGGCAACATGGAGGGTAACCCTCTGTGGGAAGACATGCTGGAGGCGGCGCGCCTCGTAGGGCTCGATATGAAGATTGACTGCCTGCTGAACTCTGAGAAGAAGATTTACAGAGTCCTCATGGGGGATGTGGAGGCTGGGCAGAAAGAAGCCGTGAAGGCGCTGATCGAGGTCTACGGAGCTGCAGTACCGAAGATGGCAGATGTGACGATCACCTCAGCGTTCCCTTTAGAGACAGATCTCATCCAGTCAGGCAAGTCGATTCTCTTGGCCGATGACATTACTAGGCCAGGGGGAACTGTGATCTTGCTCTCGGCTTGCCCTGACGGGGCAGGGCCTTTGATGTACGAAACTTTGGCGGAGAGGCCCGAGCCCGAGCAAGTCGTAGACTGGATCGCTGAGGGCAAGGCCTCCACTACTGGTGGTCCCATGGCTTCCCGGCTGCGACGCCTGCTGACCACGAAGAACCTCATGGTCGTGACCGAAGGCTTAACGGAACAGCAACTGGCGGATATGGAGATGGAATACGCCAGCTCGATAGAGGACGCTATTGCCCGAGTGTCACAGAGACGTCCTACGGCCGATGTGATCATATTGCCCGTCGGTGGCTCCACCTTCCCGTTCGTGAAGGAGGTTCTAGAGAAGGTACCTGCTTAAATGGGCAGGTTGGGTGGCTAGCCTTCACCCAGCAGGGACCATCACCCGAGGGAGCAGTATTGCTTGTCAAACAACTGACCGTGGGCACCAGGCGAGTCAGTTCCTGCTCAAACATCCTCATCCTGACACACAATCACTGCTCGTACGTCGCACAGGCAAAGGGAAACGTCGAGCCTGCCCGCTGGTGCAATGACGTTATGCTCTCCAGGCTCAACCAGCCATTCACCTGATCGCGCCCCGCTATGGCGAAGTCACCTGGACACGGACAGGAATGAAGCAGTCAGTGACATGTGCGGCACTTCACATTCTGCATTCGTGCCGTGCATGTCAGGCTCCCGCCGTATCCAAGCCATAGCCAAATGGGAACAAAGGCGCTTCTGGGCCTGCTGTTTCCATATGATCGAAATCAAAGGGAATCTGGGCCATCGATCTGGGCCAGGTGTAGGGTAACTTGCCGGTGAAGGGGTAATCCCCAAAAAGCACATCGACCGCGCCCTGTCCCTCGGTGCCGGGCAGCCAGGCAGCGACGAAAGCATCCCATCGATCCAAGTGCTCCGTTACAACCATCGGCCTGCCGGAGATGAGGATGACGACGATCCTTTCGCTTCTCTGTCTTACCAGCTCAATCAGAGCGACATCCTGTTCAGAAAGTGTCAAGTCCGCAAGATCGCCCACGCCTTCGGCATAGGGCGTTTCGCCGACCACGACGATGCCCACGTCGGCAATCTCCTCGGTGACCCGCTCGAATCTGCCCCATTTGCTGTAAATGACCGTGGTCTCCTCTGAGACAGTCCTTTCAATCGCCTGCAAGATGGTCGTTCCCGGTGTGATGTTGCCGAGACCTCCATGCCACTCAATCGTCCAACCTCCGCACTGGATGCCGATGTTATCCGCACCTGGGCCAGCGACAAAAATCAGTGGAGTATCCTTGGCCAGGGGCAGTGTGTCGTCCTTGTCTTTCAACAAGACGAGGGATTTGCGAACCGCCTCGCGTGCCAACTCTCGATGCTCGTCGGACCCAACAACGGGGCCCAAGGATTCATCGGCAAACGGTCCCTCAAAGAGCCCCAACTGGAACTTCACCGTGATAATTCGCCGCACGGCATCATCAATCCTCTCCATCGGGACCTCCGCACGGTTGACTGCCTTGGTCAAGCCGTTGATAAAGGCATCGTAATCATAGGGGACCATAACCATGTCCAATCCGGCGTTGATAGAGGTCACGATAGCCTCGTAGTAATCGCCTGATATCTGGTCGATGCCTTGCCAGTCGGAGACAAGAAAGCCCTCGAAGCCTAGCTCACCTTTCAGCACCTCAGTGAGCAGATACTTCTGGGCATGCATTTCCAGACCGCCCCAACTGCTAAGGGAGACCATAATGCTCATCGCGCCAGCATCGATGGCAGCGGCATACGGGGGAAGGTGCACGGCTCTCAAGGTGGCCTCATCCACATCGGTCACTCCTCGGTCGATCATGAACTGTTGGACTATGAACGTGTCCGAAGTGCCCCAAGCGGTCCCACCATCTCCCACAAAGTGCTTGGGGGTAGCCAGTACCGTCGTGGGGGCGCTCAAATCAGGGGTCGACTCTACATTCTGCAGTCCTCGCAGATAAGCGCTGGCCAACGTTGAAACGAGTTCCGTATTCTCACTGTAGCCCTCATAAGTTCTGCCCCATCGAATGTCTTGAGGTACCGCGACCACGGGGGCGAAGTTCCAGTGGATACCGGTGGCTGCCACTTCCACAGCCGTGACCCGACCGATTCGTTCCACCAGATCGGGGTCGCGGGCCGCGCTCAACCCGACGTTGTGGGGGAAGACGGTCGCGCCCTGCACGTTGCCGTGCCCATGAACGGCATCAACTCCATAAATGAGCGGGATACCCAGACGAGTCTGCAGGGCGTATTCCTGATAGCCGTTGACCATGTCGCGCCAGGACTGGGGTGTATTGGTCCGGGGATAACCACCACCGCCGCTCAACAGACCGCCGATAAACCGGCCATTGATGTCCTCCTCGCGGATGCTGTTCTTCTCCACCAAGGTCATCTGGCCGATTTTCTCGGCCAGGGTCATTCTGCCGACTAGATCCTCTACTCTGTCTTCGATAGGAACTTCTGGATTTTTGTAGGGTGGGCCTATTGCTACCTCCGAGTAAGTCATCA
>JBFFDV010000195.1:0-5277 GCA_041559215.1 Anaerolineae bacterium
GCATATGGGGAGGAGTATCTCAATCTGGGATATGTAGTAGGTGCGGAGGTGGGTCCGCGTTCCATAGTCCAGGGCTTTCCGAGCCCTGGGTGGACAGACTTTGTGGAGCATAGGCCCTTTTCGGAGTTTACTTCAGCGAGCGACGTGGATGGCCTTGAAGATATTGCATTGATCGTGGAGTTGGCAGGGGGAGCGGATTCTCTTCGCTTGTGGCTGGAGCAGGTGCAGGCCCCCTATCAGATACCGATGGTAGCTGGGGTAAGCGCGACAGCGGATCCCTTTGCCAGGCCCTACTATAATAATCAGGCTCGGAAGCAATTGCGGGGTCTAGTTAGCGGACTAGTGGGAGCGGCCGAATATGAGCAGCATAGTGGCCGACCAGGTTCAGCTTTGGCCAGTATGGATTCTCAATCTCTGGTTCATATCGTGCTAGTCCTATTGGTCCTCTTTGGCAATGTGGTCTACTTGAGCAGCAGGTTGAAGAAGGGATAGCGGGTGATGAACGAGGTCTTTGCTGTCTGGATAGCGGCTCTCTTGACCCTGATGGTGTACAGCTATCTCCTTTCTGATAACCCTATGTACCGTTTGGCCCAGCATCTATTTGTAGGATCCTCGATCGGCTATGCGGCCATCATCGCCTTTCACAACATCTTGCGCCCCCACCTGTTTGAACCTTTGAGACGGGATGCGGCAACTAATTGGCCGTACCTCATCCCTTTGCTGTTGGGGCTGCTGTTGCTGACCAAGGCCAGGAGGTCCATTGCCTGGCTGGGCAATACATCACTGGGATTTCTTTTTGGGATTGGCGCGGCCCTGGCCATAGGTGGGGCCCTGTTGGGCTCCTTTCTGCCGCAGATTCAGGCTTCTTGGGTTTCGTTGTCCCCAGCGACGGCTGGCGGCCTGGAGGCTGCGCTGGATAATCTCTGCCTCGCTGTGGGCACTATCGGTACTCTGACGTATTTCTACTTCACGATGGGCTCAGGCAAGAGGCCAGGAGGCAGGCTTATCAGGTTCTGGGCCGTCGTTGGCAAATGGGTCATATTGATAACCTTTGGCGCCCTGTTCGGCAATAGGATAATGTCCTATGTCTCCTTGCTGATCGGGCGAGTACAGTTTCTCCTGGGCGATTGGTTGGGACTTATCGGCTAGGGGGTTCATCTCTTGCCAAAGCATAGTAGGAGGGTTGTAAGAGTAAGGGGTGTCTTCTAAATGGTACAAGAACGCCCGATGGAATCCATTTTGGTCGCCGATTGTGGTAGCACGGCGACGCGCGTTTCCTTGATCGACCTTGTGGGCAATGAATTCCGGCTTGTGGCCGGCGGAGAGACATCGACCACGGTCGAGGTACCTTGGTCCAGAATAGCCACCGGTGTCCGCGAAGCCATTCGCCAGATTGAGGGTTTGACCGACCGAACGCTGCTGGACGAGGAGGGACAATTAATCGTCCCTGAGCAACGGGCTGGCAGTGGAGTGGATGGTTTCATAGCCACCGTCAACGCTGCTATGCCTCTGCGATTGACGGTGGTGGGTTTGATTCGGGGTCTGAGTGTGGAGAGCTTGCTGAAAGCTACTAACTCCTGTTATGTTCTCATCGAAAACATAGTGGCGATAGATGATTCGCCTCCTCGGGCAGGAAGAGGGGCGAGTATGGGAGCCATGCTGGTCGACTTTCTTGAGGATAGGCCCGATGCCATCTTGATCGGTGGGGGGGTAGATGGAGGCGCTGTTGCCCCTGTGTTGGAGATGGCCAGAGATATCGCCGCGGCCCTTTCCACTTGGAAGGACGGCGGGAGAGTACATGTTGTCTTCGCCGGTAATAAGGATGCTCGTTCCCAAATAGCACAGGTATTGGGGGAGTGTTCCGATCTGCACGTCGTAGACAATGTTCGCCCGACGTTGGAGATCGAGGATCTGGGACCTGCGGAGGAAGAGATCCATAAGATCTATCGAGAGTACAAGATGTCTCGAGTTCCGGGGTTCGGAGAGCTCAAAGGTTGGACATCAGCGCCCGTTTTGCCTACAGCCTACGGTTTCGGCCTAGTGCTCAAGTATCTTGCTCGCCAATATCAGTTAGATGTGCTAGGAGTGGATGTCGGCGGGGCGACCACGAACGTAGCTGGGGTGATAGATGGACAGTATGATTCCACAGTGAGCAGCGAACTGGGGGTAGGCTACGGCATAAATAGCGTTCTGGAGCAGGTGGGGATAGAAAGAGTTCTGCGCTGGCTGCCCTTCGAAATGGAAGCCGAGAAAGCCTATAACAGCATACTGAACAAGGCCTTCAGGCCCATGACCGTTCCCCAGACCAGGGAAGACTTGCTTCTTGAGCAAGCGGTGGCGCGAGAGGCCATATCGTTGACTTTGGAACGAGCACGCAAGGGATGGCTCGACAGCGGTTCTTTCCCCCATCCGGGGCTCCTACCCCCGGTTGACCTTATCGTGGGCAGGGGGGGAGTACTATCTCGAGCTCCTGAGTATCGCCAGGCGGCTCTAATGTTGTTAGATGCCCTGCAGCCCACTGGTATCTCCACCATGACTCTGGACAAAGCCTCGCTGCTGCCCCAATTGGGTGCTCTGGCTTCGGCGCAGCCTTTAGCAGCGGCGCAGGTGCTGGCCCGGGATGGATTTCTCAATCTCGGTACCGTCATTTCCTTGGTGGGCGCAGCCAGAGAAGGAACCGTGGCCTTGAGGGTTAAGGTGAAATACAGTGACGACCAGGCTATCGAGGTAGAAGTTCCGTATGGCTCATTAGAAGTGATACCCTTGCCAGCAGGGGAGAGAGCTTCCGTCGAACTGCGCCCTAGTTCCAGGTTCGATGTCGGTCTGGGGAGGAAAGGTAAGGGGGCCACAACGGAGGTGGAGGGAGGAGCTGTGGGCATCATCGTGGATGCTCGAGGTCGCCCTCTTTCCTTGCCTGACGACAAAGAGAAGCGCAGGGCGAAGATTCAGGAATGGATGTGGGAGGTAGGGCTCTAGAGACGAAGAGATGATGTATCATCCTTTTGTCACGCGTGTGGTACCCAATATCCTAATGAGGCGGGAGCGCATGTTACCGGTTCGAGGGGAGGTGCTCCTTGGCACGGGCTCTCGGGTGGGGTCGTCCGACGTCGTCGCCGCTGCCATGCTGCCCTCCGCAATACACTTGTTAAATGTGGCCAAGGTTCTCTCCGTCAACGATGAAGATCTCCACCGGCATCTGCGCGTGAACATTGGAGACCCCGTTGCAGAGGGTGATGTACTCGCTTTCAAACAGGGGGTGTCGCGCTTGTTCAGGCGAACTTACCGGTCTCCGATAGAGGGCACCGTAGCGGGCATATCCAACGGACGATTGCTCATTCTGTCGTCCCGTACCACCCTTGAGCTTGAAGCCCACTACAAAGGCACTGTGGTCAATGTGATGTCCAGATTTGGAGTGATCATTGAGGTGAGCGGGGCTCTCATTCAAGGTATCTGGGGTTCCGGTAGGGAAGGCTTCGGCGTACTGAGGTTGATGGTTGACGATCCTGCCCAATTGCTAGATCCTGAAGCTATTGATATGAGTTGTCGTGGTACCGTGCTGGTGGGAGGGGCTTCCATTGGTGAGGAAGCCCTCCACCGTGCTCAGGAGATGCAGGTTGAAGGTATAATTGTAGGTGGCCTGGACGCTGGACTTCTGGAGTTGGCCTCTTCCATGCCTTTCCCAGTCATTGTGACCGAGGGGATGGGAAAGTTCGCAATCTCCGCACCAATCTTTGATCTCCTCCAAGCCCATGAGGGTGAGGAGGCTTCAATACGGGGCACGATGGAGGCCCGAGGGGGCGCAGTTCGTCCGGAGATTATCATCTATCTTCCTCAAGCTACCGGGGAGATTGTGATAGAATCCCGTCCTGAGTTCCTCCTGGTGGAGGGCTCGGAGGCTAGAATCATTCGTGGTCCGCATTTGGGAGAGACGGGCAAGGTTGTAAGCTTTCCTTCTTATGCGAGGAAGCTCGAAACCGGAGACAGCTTTAAAGGCGTTGAGGTAAGGCTGGAAAGCGGCGAAGAGGTGTTCGTGCCATGGACAAATCTAGAGCTATTTGACTGATTTGAGATCGTTGATTGCGGTTAGCTCGCCGCTGCGAGGCTGAACTGCGATCAGATTCATGGTTCAACGGGAGTGCGCTAAATATGGTAAAACACCAATGATCCCTTGGAAAGGAGGGAAGAGATGGAAAATCCAGATGGGGCACAAAGCAGGATTTTCATCATCCTGGCCATCAGCTTGGTGGGCTTGCTGATTGTTGGACTTTTGTCCATAGCTGGCCTGGTCGTATACACCAGGTTCCTGGCTCCATCCCCCACCCCGCCGGTAGTGGCTGTAGCGACGCCTACACAAGCTGTCACACCGACGGCTACCCTGCCCCCTCCGGCCGTCACGCCGACTGGCGAAGCCCCTACAGCCACGCGAGTGATAGGCTCGCCGATGCCGGGTACAGAAACGCCGGTGATCGGGGTCAGCCCCACCGCCACGCCTGTAGGAGGAGATCAGATACCCGATACCGGCTTCGGGCCCTTGGAAGCTGTAGTAGGAGGTATCATCCTGCTTGTACTGATCCTCGTCGTGCGCAGGTTGAGGTTGACTGGGCAGACCTAAGAGCTGCTGTCCCAGGGATGTCGCAGGCAGATTGGGTGCAGAGCTGATCGAAGGCGAACGGGCTTTGATCTCTGAACCGGCCACGCCATGGATTATGGCGAAACTTTACCGTTTGGGTGTCGCTCCGCCCAGAGATTGGCATACTTTCCGGTTCGAGCTATAATCTACACGTTCCTTTCCAGGTCAATCCAAGGCACTCTAGCCATTGTGGAGGATAAAGAGCCTCGGAGGAGAAGCATAAAGAACTGACATGTTGGGTCTGTCTATTGTCTATGGGCCTTTTCCTTTGCTCAATCTCGTCGTTAACTATTGGGATAAGATGTCTTCTGAGTAGCGTCTTGAAGCTCCGTAAGCTCGGCTTTGGTTCCGTCAAGCTCATTTTTGTCAGCCCGATTCTCGGCTTTGGGCTCTTCTGTAAGGCTTGTTTATGGTATAGTCTCCTCGCCGACGGCCAGGGCCTTCCCCAAGAGGCTTTTGGTGCGTCATTGGCTCCCAACACCTTTGGTTTGCTCACCACCGGTCCCTTCAAACATGCCTGCACCCCTATGGTTTTGCGCTGCGTGATTGCCTTTGTTGCTGTAGACTGGGCCTGGCGTTCCGTGGTAACGTCACTGGTTCCTGCCTGATGGGAGGCATTCTGATGGCTTTTGGCTCCAGTTTTCTTA
>JBFFDV010000196.1:0-5264 GCA_041559215.1 Anaerolineae bacterium
CAGATGGGATCATGGTCGCTCTTGGTATGGGAGGCATAGGGTGGGCTCTGTTCAAGCATACCAAAAAGGACGCCTTGCTGCTCTCCTTCCCCATCACCTATTTCTTGCTGTTGTCACTGTGGAGAGTGAGGTTCGAGCGCCATCTGGTAGCCCTTCTGCCCTTCCTGGTCATCCTGGCGGCTCGGTTTCTCGGTGAGGGGGTATCGTGGTTGACCAGGAAATGGCCAGTCATGCGCAGAGGGGAGATACCCCTTCTAGCCTGCTTTGCAGTGGTGGCGATCTTCATGCCCGCCAGAGCTATCATAGATTTCGATGTTGCCCTCGCGCAGAGGGATCACCGCACCGTCGCCGCCGAGTGGGTGAACGCCAATCTTCCATCGGGGTCAAAGATTGTCACCGAGGCCTTCTCGATCCCCCTGGACGAGGATCGTTTTGAAGTGCTGGAGGTCGTCCGCATCGACAGTCGTGACCTGGAATGGTACCACCAGGAGAAGGTGGAGTACATTATCGTCAGCGACGGCCATTGGCGCGTGCTCTTTCGCCAACCAGGGAGGTATGCCCAGGAGATAGAGATCTACACGGACATCCTGAATCACTCCACACTATTGCAGGACTTCTCCAGGGACATCCCTGCGTCACTGTCCCGCGGATATTCCACCATCCTCATCTACCATTTCCCCGACGTGCTGATTTTGAAGCTGGAATAGCTTTGCTCGTCACGCCGGCGACGAATGAGGAGGCACAAACGCCTCAAGCACTTCCATTATCACAAAGCCCTGCTAAACAGACAGTTTCACTCGTCGCAAGCGTAAGCTGTTACTGACCACGAAGATGGAGCTGAAGGCCATGGCCGCGGCGGCCATCCAGGGTAGCAGTATCCCCGCGGCAGCGATGGGAATGCCAGCTGTGTTGTAGGCGAAGGCCCAGAAGAGGTTGCCTTTGATGGTGCGCATGGTCTTCCTGCTGAGCAGGATCGCCTCGGGCACGCTGCGCAAGTCGCCTCGCATGAGCACGATATCCCCCACCTCCATGGCCACATCTGTGCCCGTGCCGATGGCGATACCAATATCGGCCTGCGCCAGGGCAGGAGCGTCGTTGATGCCGTCGCCCACCATCGCCACCACGTGCCCTTCCTCTTGCAGATTCTTCACCTCTTGAGCCTTGTCCTCGGGCAAGACCTCGGCCAGCACGCGATCAATTCCTACCTGGTCGGCGATGGCCTGGGCCGTGCGCTGGTTATCACCACTGATCATCACCACCTCCAGGCCCATAGCATGTAACCGGGCAATAGCCTCCTCCGAGCCCTCTTTCACCGTATCAGCCACGGCGATGATGCCCTCCACCTTGCTGTCCAGAGCCAGAATCATGGTGGTCTTACCCTCTAACTGCAATCGTTCCACCTCATCGTTTACCTGGCGGAGGTTGATCCTATTCTCCTGCATCAGCCTGCGATTACCCAGCAGAATCTTCTGGCCGTTCAGTGAGACCCTGATCCCCTGCCCGGCAAGGGCCTCGAATTCCTGAGCCTCCTCCAGCGATAGCCCTCGTGCCTGCGCAGCCTCCACGATGGCCTCTCCCAGAGGGTGCTCAGACCCTCTCTCGGCGCTGGCCGCCAGACGCAAGACCTCTTCTTCGGCCAAACCACCGTTGGTCACCACATCGGTTACCTTGGGCTCTCCCTGGGTGATGGTTCCCGTTTTATCCAGCACCACCGTATCAAGGCTTCCGGCCCGCTCAAGACTCTCACCGCTCTTGATGAGGATGCCTCGCTCTGCCCCTTTGCCGGTACCCACCATCACTGCCGTGGGAGTAGCCAAACCCAGGGCGCAGGGGCAGGCGATGACCAGCACTGCCACCATGTTGATCAAAGCCCTGTCCAACCCCGCTCCACCAAGGAAGAACCAGGCCAGGAAAGTGAGGAAGGCGATACTTATGACAGCCGGCACAAACACGCCAGCTACTCTGTCGGCCAGCCGCTGCACGGGAGCCTTGCTTCCCTGAGCCTCCTCCACCAGACGTATGATCTGCGCCAGGACGGTATCCTTTCCCACCTTGGTAGCCTGGAACTTGAAGCTGCCGGTCTTGTTGATGGTGGCCCCTATCACTTCGTCGCCAATCTCCTTGGCTACGGGCAAGCTCTCGCCGGTGATCATTGATTCGTCAATGGCGGAGCGCCCTTCGGCCACCACACCGTCCACCGGTATCTTCTCGCCAGGGCGGACGATGATCAAATCGCCCACCTGCACCGCCTCCACCGGGAGGTCTACCTCTTCCCCATCGCGAATCACCCGTGCGGTCCTGGCCCTCAGGCCCATCAATCTCTTGATGGCCTCGGAGGTGCGTCCCTTGGCTCTGGCCTCCAGATACTTGCCCAGCACGATGAGGGTGATAATCATAGCTGCCGTCTCGTAGTAGACGTGCCCTTCGATGAAGAAGGTCGCCGCCAAGCTATAGAAGTACGCCGCAGAGGAGCCCATGGCGATGAGTGTGTCCATCCCAGCGCTCCACTGCTTCAGCGACTTATAAGTGCCGCGATAGAACTGCCAGCCCACATAGAACTGGACCGGTGTGGCCAGAAGCAACAGTATGTACTTCCTGAGCGCGAAATCTGGGAGGAACCCCAGATCGGTGCCCATAGAAAGCAGGAAGGTAGGCACAGTGAAGATCAGGCCTATGATCAACAAGCGGCGTTGCCGCTTGATCTCCTGCTCGCGGGCCCGCGCCTCCACATCCTCGGCCCCTATCTCCTCCCCCAACTCGATGACCCCATACCCTGCATCTTCCACCGCACTCTTTAGGGCTTCCAGACTGACCAGGGAGGGTATGTATTCCACACTGGCCTTTTCGCTGGCCAGGTTCACATTAACCTCCAATACGCCATCCAGCTTGCGCAAGGCTCGCTCGATGGTTCGGGCGCAGTTGGCACAGGTCATGCCTGTGATAGGCAGCTCAACCTTGGCGGTGACCACGTCATATCCCGCATCCTTGATGGAGTTGATGAGGCCGTCGCCTCCGACCAGGCCGGGATCATAGGTCACGACAGCCTTCTCGCTAGCCAGGTTGACCCTCGCCTCGCTCACACCCTGCACCTTACCTAAACTCCGCTCTATAGTCAGTGCGCAGTTAGCGCACGTCATTCCCGTTACCGGCAATGTTACCTGTTTCTCGGTCATATCTTCATCTCCCGCCAGGGCCCGTTCGAGCCCTGGAGTCACATTTGGACTTGTAGTGTAGTCTCAGGCTGCTGGTGGATAGCCTATCTCGTTCAGTGTCTCCTCCACCTTGGACAGCACCACCTCGTCCTCACAAACGACGGTCACCTGCTTGCTATCCAGGTCCCCCTTCACGCTCTCCACCCCAGAGACTGCCCCGACCTCCCGTTCGATGGTCCTCACGCAGTGACCACAAGAGATATTGGGTACAGAATAAGTCTTGCTCGACATTTCAACCCTCCGTTGATAACTATATAACACAACATCGGCGAGGCCATAGGACGGCGCGCCAGATGCCAAGATTTACAGCTTGCTGGCGGTCTCAAACACGTCCAGGAGCTCGCCAATGACCCGTTCTCGTTCCTGCGGCTCTTGGCCGCGGATGGCCGTGGTCACGCAGGTTTGCAGATGGTTCTGCAAGATCAAACCGTTGACCTTGTCCAAGGCTCGTTGCACGGCGATCGTCTGCTTGATCACATCAATGCAGTACGCGTCCTCATCCACCATGCGCTGTACGCCTCGCACATGGCCTTCGATGCTCTTCAAGCGATTGAGTATCTGCGTCTTCGTGCTATCTTCCATCAATCATCCCTCATACCCCGCCCCCATGGGGAGGGGATCTATTCAAATTATACCAGAATTTACATCCCTTGTCAAGCTTGACAATCCTGCACAAACCTGTTACAATAAGAGTAGGTCCATAGAAAAGGCTCTTTAACGACTACCTTAACATAGCCGATCAGTCGCGGGCAGACAAGGGGATCGTCGCTGGGACTCAGATCCCAGAGGAACTTCCCGACTCCCCGCCCCTAGGGGCAAGGTCACTGGATGAAACAGTAAGTCCAGGCAGGCACAAGCCTGACGACAACTGCAACAGAGAGCAAACCAGCCAACGGGCACGAGCCTCTGGCCAGTGCCTGTCGGTGATGGGTGAAAAGGTGGTGTAAGAGACCACCAGCGTCGTCGGCGACGGCGGCGGCTAGGCGAATGTCTGGCTGGGAGCAAGGCAGGTGGGATGGGTTCTCTAGGAGGATCCATTCCTGTCGCAGTGATGACGCCAAGAGGGGTAATGCCCTGGCGGCAGTCGTCACCAAGGCCTTTGGCCTTGAGATAGATGACGGTCAAAACAGAATCGGGGGTACACCTGTCTGCCCGTCTTTGAACCTGACTGGAACCTATCATGGGGATGAAAGGTTTCGACAGGGAAGGCTGGTCGAGGATGGCAAGCCGAGGCGCTCTACCTCGTTAATCAAGAGCACCCGAAACATAAACGGCGAGCGTCAACTCGCACTGGCTGCGTAAGCAGCTACGCTCACCCGGCTTCCCTCCGGCGGGCCGGGACCGAGTGTCATAAAGTCGGGGTGCGATAGCTCCCACGCCGATACGGGCTGTCAAAGAGACATCGGCTGGCTCCCCTGGGACTCTGTCGGCATGAGGTCCTTGGGAGCGAGAAAAGAAAGAGCCGAATAAGCTTGTAGAAGTCCTCGGTCGAGTTCTCTGGACGCGGGTTCGATTCCCGCCATCTCCACTGAACTGAGTCAAGGGATGGTACAGAGAGGTACGAGTTGACTAAGAAAAGACATCAAGGCATCATTTCTGTATCGCTGCCCAAGGTAGTGACCATAGTCATCTTCACCTTAGTTGCAATCTTGACCATCGACTTTGGCCGCAAAGCCCTGGATAGCTATCATGTACAGCGCCAGGTTGAATGGCTGAGAGAAGAAGTGGCTGCCCAGCAGGAGAAGAATTCAGCACTGCAGGAGAGGCTGGTATCTGTAGGCAGCGATGCATATGTGGAGAAGGTGGCCAGGGAGAGGCTGAAGATGGTGAAGCCGGGAGACAAGGTCGTGGTGGTGATACCAAGGAGTATCGAGCAGCCCTCCGCTAGTACTGCGATGCCGGCCACCGAAGGTTCAGAGCGGGAACCCGAGCCTTACTGGCAGCAGTGGTGGGACCTCTTCTTTGGACCAAGTCCTTTTGATTCTTGACTTTTGGAGGCGAATAGGTTATACTAGGACAGACGTTGCGGGGTAGAGCAGAGGAAGCTCGTCG
>JBFFDV010000197.1:0-5252 GCA_041559215.1 Anaerolineae bacterium
CCTTGATAAAAGGACAGTTTTGTGTTCTAATTCATTCCCAGGATTCACTGTCTAAGGAGGCGACTTATGGCTGGCAATGTGGCCATAGCCCTGGTGCTGAGCGCACTGGCCGGGTTGTCCACGACAATCGGCAGCTTCTCAGCTGTCTTCGTGAGGAAGCCAGGTGCGCGCTTCATGGCTTTCACTCTCGGCTTTTCCGCTGGGGTGATGATATTGCTATCTTTCATGGAATTGCTGGCCCACGGGGTAGAAACGGTGGGTTTCGTTCCGGCCTATGTGGCCTTCTTTGTGGGGATGTTGGGGCTGTTCCTGATAGATGTCTTGATCCCTCATGAGTACATGGCTGAGCGCCAGAGAACGGGAGAGGCACAGGAGAGGCTCCTGAGAACCGGCCTGCTTGTGGCTTTAGGGATAGCCGTACATAACTTTCCAGAGGGGATGGCTACCCTTGCTGGCACGTTGCAGGACGTCAGTCTGGGTGCTGCCATCGCCCTCGCTATCGCCCTTCATAACATTCCCGAGGGCCTCGCGGTATCGCTGCCAGTCTATGCCGCCACCGGCAGCCGAAGGACGGCCTTTCTGTGGTCCTTCCTGGCAGGGGTGGCGGAACCAGCAGGAGCAGCCCTGGCAGCCCTAGTGCTGCTCCCTTTCCTTAACGACGCAGTCCTGGGATTGCTGCTGTCAGCCGTGGCAGGGGTTATGGTTTTCATCTCTCTCGACGAATTGGTCCCGGTGGCTCGCTCTTTTGGAGAGGCGCATCTCTCGATTGTGGGCGTGGCGACAGGAATGGTGGCCATGGTGGCCAGCCTGTGGGCGCTGCAGTAGATTAAGCCGTCGCATGAGCCCGGAATAAGCTATGGACAGAGAAGATAGGGCAGAGGAGATTACGACAGTCCAGCCTTCGGCCAACATGGTCTATCAGGCCGATCCTGTGGCCCGTTTCCTGAGCGAGAGGCTCAAGCTGAGAAAACACACGGCGGCCCTGGCGAGCTTGGCCTGGAGCTTGATCTTCCTATTAATCCTGCCTGCCACCTTCGATTGCCTTTGGAGTAGGGGAGGATACCTTGGCAGTCTGAAGGATTGGCATGCCCAGTTGCTACTTCTCCTTGTATTCCCCGCTACCTGGGCCTTCTACCTGTGGCAGCCCGGGGCCATAGCTGGCGTCTATAAAGTCATCCTGTCAGGGAATACAGCCTACGATGTGGGGCGACCATATCGCAGAAGGATCTGGTGGTATCTCTCGCTCCTCCTCGCCCTGGCCGTCGTTATTTTCGATGTGCCCAAGATGATCGGCAATTACGGCTCATGGTGGATGGCGCACAACTATCTGACCATTGCTGCTCGGGAAGCAAGCTTGGCGGTGGCTTTCTACATGGTGAGCATGATGGCCTGGAGGCAGTTGATTGCCACCGTGGAGTGGAACCGGCTATTGGCAAAGCCCACGACGGTCACGGTCCTGAGGGCCGTAACCAACTACGGGCTGAGCTGCGCTTTCTTGTTGGCCCTCCTCGGGTTGCGCTTGGGCGTTGAGGGCATAGAACTGCCCCAACGAGCGGGCACCATCACGCCTGACTACTACGTGAAGATAGCTATCTACGTCGCGGTTGGTCTGGCCTGCTTCTATGCCCCTCTAGCGCGCGTCCGTCGGGAAGGGTCAAGGATTTCTCCCTTCTGGGTCATCATCATGCTTAGACTGGCGGGGATAATGGCTTTGCCCTTGCTGGCTTTCGTCGTTCTCAAGCTTATTCTCTGAGAGGCAGCCCGGCTCTGGTTCCTCAGACGGTTGCGCCCGCTCTGCGCGTCTCCACGCCCTTCCAGGCCCCTACCACAGCCACGACGATGATGCAGGCCACGATTATCTCTGGGATGCCATTGGTCACACCGGCAATCAGGGCCGCTTCTGGCGGCAGATAACCGCGTACCACCAGCATGGTCAGCACCAGGATCGTATTGGTTAGCGTGCCCACCGCTCCGGAGAGGATAAGCGCCTGCAACTCCGTATTCTCCTGCAATGCCAGATAGATGAATCCGGCGATCAAGGCCAGGAGGACGATGGCGATGACTGCTGCCAAGAGCAGGTTAACAGCTATCACCCAATAGACGAAGGCGCCGCAAATCACCACCAGACCGCCAGCAAGCCCCATGGCTGGATACGTCCCTGTCCTCTTGAAACCCTCGTATGCGGCCCAGGCGGTGATGCCTATGAACAGGCGAGGCAGGATGGCGACCAGGGGGTCTTGGAACATCACCACGCCCAGTATCCCAGCCTGGATCCAGCTAAAGAGGCCGAAGATCAAGCCCAATACCAGCCCCACGATGGGCCCCTCCAGGATGGCCCCGATGATGACTGGCACATGCAGGGTGGTGGCATGCTGAGCGGGCGTGGGCACGGGAATGAACCCAGGCCCCGCGGGACCCATGTATCCTAAAAGGGCGATGATGGCGCCCAGCACACCAGCCACTACGATCTTGCGCACCAACGTGCGCCTCCCTTTACTCTCCATTTATTTCTCCTTTCTTAAGAACATCCTCTACGCAGCGCAAAGACTGTGCTGTCTCCTTCTCCAGATTTTTTCCTCAAACCTCATCTCAACGTGCTATGAAGAAGAAGGCGCTCTTCACTAGGTTGCCGAGGGTTGTGACGACGAGCCCATCGAGGGTTGTGAAATCATAGATCAGGATGAGGCCACAGAAGGACGAGACCAGCGCCAGGGCCAGATAGTCCCGCGGCGCGCTTTTCAACAGTACGAGACTGGTCCGTGCCCTGCCCCCCACGTATCCTCGAGCCTCCATCGCTAGGCTCAGATCCTCTGCCCGGCGTAAGGCGCTCAGGAAAAGAGGCACCAATAGGGGGATCAGCTTGCGTGTCCTTTGAACGAAGCGCAGCCTGCCCTGCTCTCCGAAGTCGGCCCCTCGTGAGGCTTGGGCTTTCATTATCTTCTCCAACTCCTCGGCCAGGGTAGGCACGAAGCGCAGCGCGATGGTGAACACTAACGACAGCTCGTGGGCGGGGAATCGTAGGCGTTTGAGAGGACTGAGTAGACTCTCCAGGCCATGGGTAAGTTCCGTAGTGCTGGTGGTCAAAGTGAGAAGGCTGATAAGAATCATAAACTCCAGCAGGCGAAGGACCATAATGGCTATCAGCCTGAGGCTGCAAGTGGTGATATCTATGAAGCCCCAACTCCAGATGGCCGAGCATACCTCTGGCCCATATCGCCCTTTGTAGAAAAGGAGCTGTAAGGTCGCAAAGATGGCGATCCAGGGCAGCGCGGGGCGCAGCCCTTGCAGCGCATAGCGCACGGGAACGCGGGATAGATAGACGATGGATAGCAAGGCCGCAAGCAGGAGCAGGCTGGCGGCGTAAGAGTCGGCAAAAGCCACGGCTGCGACTAGTAACGCAAACATGATGAGCTTGACTCGAGGGTCGAGGCGATGCACCAATGAACCGTAGGGCAGATATTGGCCAATGGTGATATATCGGAAAGTGCTGAACGCGCTCATACTAATGCACCCTTCCGTAGGCGAATCCGAAATAGCGGCATATCTCCTCTTCGGCCTCGGCCATCGTCAATAGATCACCTTGCACTTGTCTGCCTCTGCTACGCAAACTGTGCATCACCTGAGTGATCTGAGGAACATCCAGCCCATAGGCCCTCAGCAATTCGGGCTGGGAGAATATCTGCCGTGGAGTGCCCTCTAGAACGCTCCGGCCGCCGACGATGACATAGATTCTGTCTGCCAGTTGAGCCACATCCTCCATGTTGTGGGAAACGAGGATGATGGTTATCCCCTCCCTGTCGTGCAGTTCCCTGATCTTGGCCAGGAAGTCCCTGGAAGTGGCGGGATCCAGTCCGCTCGTGGGCTCATCGAACACCAATATCTTGGGTTCCAAGGCCAGGACGCCCGCGATGGCCACCTTCCGCATCTCGCCTCCGCTCAGAGAGAAGGTAAGGCGATCTTTGAACCCCTCGAAGCTCAGGCCCACCATCTCCATCGCTTTCTTGACCCGCCGTCGCACCTCCTCCTTGTCCAGGCCGAAGTTACGCGGGCCGAAGGCGATGTCATCACCCACGTATTGCTCGAACAACTGCTGTTCGGGGCTCTGGAAGATCAAACCCACCTGCCGACGGAGGGCTTTCATATCCACCTTCTCGTCGCTCAAGTCATGCCCGGCAACGACAACTTCACCTTTCTGCGGCCTTATCAAGCCGTTGAAATGCTGGACCAGCGTGGACTTCCCACAGCCGGTAGGGCCAATGATGGCTACTATCTCCCCCTCGCCCACCTCCATGTTCACGCCGCGCAGGGCGACCGCTTCCATGGGGGTGCCCAGTAGATAGGTATGATGCAGGTCCCGGACCTGTATGATGGGCCTCATGCCACCTCCTTGACTGGCTCGGGGAGGCGACAAAGCTCCTCCACCATCTGGCCCACGGTGAGCAAGGGGCTGGGGAAGGCTGGCTGGCGGCCATGGAGCTGATAGGAAAGCCTTGTCACAGGCGGAACATCCATGCCCAGTTCGTGCAGCCTCTCTGCCTGTCCGAAAATCTCCCACGGCGAGCCGTCCATAGCGATGCGGCCCTCATCCATAACGATGACCCTCTCACCCTCTGCCGCCTCGGACATGAAATGGGTGATAGCGACGATCGTAATCCCCTGACGGTGTAGTTGGCGTACTGTATCCAAGACCTCTCGCCGGCCTCGTGGGTCCAACATCGCCGTGGCTTCGTCGAGGATAAGACACCGGGGGCGCATGGCCATCACGCCAGCGATAGCTACCCTCTGCTTTTGACCTGCGGAGAGGAGATGGGGAGGCCTGGTGCGGTGGGGAAGCATGTCTACCAGCCGCAACGCTTCGTCCACTCGTTCTATTAGTTCCTCTCTAGGCAACCCCATATTCTCGACCCCAAAGGCGACGTCCTCTTCCACCACGGTGGCCACCAACTGGTTATCCGGCACTTGAAAAACCATGCCCACCGTGTGGCGAATCTCTCTCAGATGCTGGGGATCCTTCGTATTCATCCCTTTGATCCAGACATCGCCTTGGGTGGGCAGCAATAAAGCGTTGAAATGTTTGGCCAGGGTGGATTTGCCTGAGCCATTTCTACCGATGACAACAACATATTCGCCTTCGCGGATATGCAGGTCGATGCCCCGTAGGGCGACTATGGGCTTGGGCTGGTCAGTGCCGTAGGCGTAGTGTAGGTTTTCTATTCCGATCATCAATGAGTCTTCCACATCCGAACAGCGAA
>JBFFDV010000198.1:0-5206 GCA_041559215.1 Anaerolineae bacterium
GGCACGCTGGATAGTGGACAACGTGGGCCCGGATGTCCCCACGCATTTCAACCGCTTCCAACCCCAATATCAACTCATGAATCTGGCTGCTACGCCGGTGGAATCACTGGAGGAGGCACGGGCGGTCGCCATGGAGGAGGGGATAAACTACGCCTATGTTGGCAATGTGCCTGGCCACCCCGCCAACCACACCTATTGCGCCCGTTGTGGAGAGGCCGTTGCCTTGCGCCAGGGATTTGCAGTGTTGGAATATCACATCAGGGATGGAAAGTGTGAATACTGTGGTAATCCGATTCCTGGAGTATGGCGATAGCAGAGAGGTCCGCATGAAAGCCAAGATCATCCCCGCAGCAGTTTTGATAACGCTCTTGCTTCTGTCAATGGTGATCAGTGCGTGCGTGGGACTGCCTTCCTCCCAAGAGCCCAGCGCAACGACTACCGCTACTTCGTTTTCCCCCAGTCCGTTTGTCGAGTCCCACAAGGTAAGAGAACCAGCGGTTGCGGGATCCTTCTACCCTGAGGATGCAAACGAGCTGACGACCATGGTAGACACATTCCTCGAAGCCATGGAAGGAACAGATGGCGAACCTATCGCCCTAATCGTGCCTCATGCCGGCTACGTCTATTCCGGCTGGGTGGCCGCCTATGCCTTCAAGCAGTTGGAGGGCCCTACCTATGACACCATCGTCATTATAGGCCCCAACCACTACCACGCCACTTTTGAGAACATCTCTGTCTACGCCGAGGGTGCCTTCCGGACGCCACTTGGCGATATAGCTATCGACGAAGAGACGGCTCAGGCCCTCACTGACGCCGATGAGAGGATCGTCTTCGATCCTGAGGTGCATACCCCTGAACATTCCATAGAGGTAGAACTGCCCTTCCTGCAACGAATCTACCAAGATTTCAAAATCGTGCCCATCATCATCGGCCAGCCTACGGAGGAGAACATCGAGACCCTGGCCGAGGCCCTGGTTCAAGTCCTGGGCGATAAGAAAGCCCTCATCATCGCCAGTTCCGATATGTCCCACTACCCTCCCTACGAAGACGCCGTCCGTGTGGACAACGCAACCCTAGCCGCCATGGAGACTATGGACTCCCAGATAGTCTTGGCGACCATGATGGACAACATGACCAGTGGGGTCCCTAACTTGGGCACCTGCCTCTGCGGCGAAGGTCCGGTGCTGGCCGCCATGAAAGTAGCCTCCCGGCTGGGCGCAAACCAGGTCACACTCCTCCGATATGCTAACTCCGGCGACAGCCCCTTTGTGCCCGTGGATAGGTCCAGGGTCGTCGGTTATGGGGCGGTGATGTTCTGGCGTTACGAGCCTCCCGATCTCAATGCGGGCGAGCGAGCCAAACTCTTGACCATAGCTCGGGAATCCATCGCTCAATATCTGGAGAATGGAACCCTGCCCCAGTTCACCGTCGCTGAGCCGTATCTGCTGCGCAAGAGTGGAGCCTTCGTCACCCTGGAGCAGAAGGGAGAGTTAAGGGGCTGCATAGGCCACATCGTGGCTCAGCAACCGCTATACACCACCGTACAGCACGCCGCGGTGAACGCTGCCACAGAGGATCGCCGCTTCCCACCCCTGACCCCTGAAGAACTGGAGGAGATCAGCATCGAGATCTCTGTCCTCTCCCCTCTCAAGCGGATCACCACCATCGACGAGATAGAGGTAGGAAAGCACGGATTGGTTATCGTGGCTGAGGGCAGGAGCGGGCTCCTTCTGCCTCAGGTGGCCAGCGAAGAAGGTTGGAGCCGCCAGGAGTTCCTGCAAGCGATCTGCCGCAAAGCGGGATTGCCCGAGGACGCCTGGCAGCAAGGTGCCGCGCTTTACACCTTCACTGCTGTGGTCTTCGGCGAGGAAGAGTGACCGGAGCATGAGGCTTGTCTTAGGCACCATCGGTTTCACCTCCATCATCGCTCAGGTACTGCTCATCCGAGAGCTAGTGGCTGTTTTCTATGGCAACGAACTCTCCCTGGGTCTGATTCTAGCCGCGTGGCTATTCTGGGTGGCCCTCGGTTCCTGGGTCCTTGGTCGCCTCTCCGAGAGGCTCCAACTTGGCGCGGGCAGCTATATGCTCACCCTCGTCCTCGTAGCGTTGCTCCTTCCCTCCCAAATAGCCCTAATCAGGGCCCTCAGGATCATGCTGGATGTCACACCAGGGCTCATGATCGGGTTCGGACCTATGGCCTGGGCGATCTTCGTCATCCTGGCCCCCCTCTGCCTGATCCTTGGCTTCCAGTTCACCCTGGGCTCCCGCCTGATAGCCCGGCGAGGCGGCACAGTGGGTCACGCCTATGTATTTGAAGGCATAGGAGCCGCCATCGGTGGAGCGCTCTTCTCCTTCGTGCTGGTTCAGCTGCTGAACCCTTTGCAAATCGCCCTGGGCCTGGGAACGGTTAACCTGGCCATGGGCGGTTTGGTTTTCTGGCGATTCTGCGAAGGGAAGAGGCGTTGGTTCATGCTGGCTTGGCCGGAGGGAATACTTCTTCTTTGCGCTCTCGTCCTGGCTATTCTGGCCCTGTCTCTGGGAAGAGGCCTGAACCAAGCCACCTTAGAATGGCAATGGGGTCAGATCCTCTTCAGCCAGGATTCCATCTATGGAAGGTTGACCGTCACCGGCCAAGACAGTCAGCGGGTGTTTTTCGAGAACGGGCTGCTGATGTTCGAGACCCAGGGCACCTTCCCCGAGGAGGTAGCCCACTTTCCCCTCCTGGAACATCCTCACCCCAGGAGCGTGCTCCTCATCGGGGGCGGGGCCAGCGGCACCCTGCGAGAGATCTTGAAGCACCCCGTGGAGGAGGTACAGTATGTAGAACTGGACCCTTTGGTGATTCAGGCCGCCCAAACATATCTACCCCCAGAGGACAGGGCTGCCTTCGACGACCCCCGGACTACCATCGCCCATGTTGACGGACGCCTATATGTGAAGAGGACTGATAAGCCCTTCGATGTGGTGATCGTGGATCTACCTGAGCCTTCCACCGGCCAGTTGAACCGCTTCTATACTCAGGAGTTCTTCGTTGAGGTGGAGAACATATTGAAGGAGGATGGTGTTTTCTCCCTGGGCTTGCCCTCAGCGGAGAACTATCTGAGCCCTGAGCTACGCCACCGCAACGGCGGAGTGTATCATAGCCTGCTCTCCGTCTTCCCCTCGGTCATAGTCCTGCCAGGCGAACATAACTTCTTCCTGGCTTCTGAGAAGCCTCTCTCCAGCGATCACGGGTTGCTGGCTCAACGCCTGGCGGAGCGAGAGGTTGAGACCCGCTGGGTCAACGCCTCGTACCTGGAATACATCTTTACTACCGACCGCTTCGCCCTGACCTCTTCCAGCTTGATGGACATCACCCCGATCAGGCTGAACCGAGACCTGCAACCTATCTGCTATTACTACGATCTGGTGCTTTGGCTAACCCGTTTCTATTCCACCCTCCAGGGGTTATTCTATACAGCTTCGCTACTCAACCTGTGGTGGATGGCGGTGCCACTGTTAATAGTACTGGTCGTCGTCCGGCGGTTTCGCAGCTTAGCGGTGCCCGCTGTCATCGGTCTAACCGGCTTCGCCGAGATGAGTGTGCAGATAGTGGTGTTGCTGGCTTTCCAGGCTCTGAGAGGATACGTCTTTCACGAGGTGGCCTTGATCACCGCCGCCTTCATGGTGGGCACAGCCTCAGGGGGCGCAACGATGAACAAGCTCTTGAGTCGAGGACCAGACCAAACGAGAGTGGGACATCGCGCCATGTTTGTGTCGCTGCAAGCGGCCATCTTTGCCTATGCCCTCTCATTGCCCCTCCTACTGACCACGGTCAACACTCTGCCCCTCCCTGATATGCTCTTTCCTCTCTTGGCCTTGCTGGCGGGATTTCTAGGGGGGATGGAGTTCCCTCTGGCCGTGTACTTAACCAAGGGCAGCGTGGGCCGGGTTGCCGGGCTGATTTACGGTACTGACCTAGTTGGCGCTTGCTTCGGTGCCCTGCTGGCCAATGCTCTCTTCATTCCTATCCTCGGCCTCCCTCAAACCTGCTATGCGGTGGCCATGTCGGCTCTCGTAGGGTTGGCATTGTTGTTACTCTAAGGAAAACTGCATTTGCCGCACGCTCTTGTTTGCATTATAATAGGCTAGAAGCTCCTCACTCCAAAGGAGCTTCATGATTAATCCAACTTTGCTAGTCCAATGCTACGGGGCTAAGCCCGTTCAGACATTAGGAATGCCAAGATGTTCAGGAAAGTTCTGGTAGCCAATCGAGGCGAAATCGCGGTGCGTGTGTTGCGGGCCTGCCGTGAATTGGGTCTACGCACGGTGGCTGTCTATTCCGATGCCGATAGGACCGCACTCCATGTCCGCTATGCCGACGAAGCCTACCATATCGGTCCTGCGCCATCAAGCCAGAGCTATCTGGGCGTCGACAAGATCATCGACGTAGCGAAACAATCTAATGCGGACGCCATCCATCCCGGCTATGGCTTCCTGGCCGAGAATCCCGCCTTTGTCCGCGCCTGCCGGGATGCGGGGCTCGCCTTCGTCGGTCCAAGCCCTGAATCCATGGAGTCAATGGGCGATAAGGCGGCAGCGCGTCGTCTTGCGTCCAGTATCGGAATCCCCATCGTGCCGGGCACCGACTACGGAGTGAGCGATGAAGAAGAAGCTGTGGCCGTGGCCCAGCAAATCGGCTATCCCCTGCTGGTCAAGGCGGCTGTAGGTGGCGGGGGCAAGGGCATGCGTACCGTTTACTCAGCAGAAGAGTTGCCCTTTGCCCTGGTAGCCGCTCGACGAGAGGCGGAATCTGCCTTCGGTGATGGAGCTCTCTACCTGGAGCGTCTCGTGGAGGGAGCGCGACACATAGAGTTTCAGATTCTGGGCGACCAACATGGCAATATCATCCATCTCGGCGAGAGGGAATGTTCCCTCCAACGACGCCACCAAAAGCTCCTGGAGGAGGCGCCATCCATGGCGCTGGACGCCGATTTGCGTGTAGAAATGGGCGAAGCAGCCATTGCCCTGGCTCGCGCCGCAGATTACACCAACGTGGGCACGGTGGAATTCCTGCTGGACAAGGAGAAGAACTTCTATTTCCTGGAGATGAATACCCGTCTCCAGGTTGAACATCCCGTGACCGAACTGGTCACGGGAGTAGATATCGTGAAGGAGCAGCTGCGCATCGCTTCCGGTCGCACCATCCGCTACCGACAAGAGGACA
>JBFFDV010000199.1:0-5105 GCA_041559215.1 Anaerolineae bacterium
GCCGTGCGGCTACGGCGTTCAGGCGATAGCATCCTATTCGGCCCGGTGTATCCCACAACCGTAGGGATTTCCGACTGGTACCTCTGCACAGCGAGAACGAGGTCTGTCATTCTGAGTCGCAGCGCAGCGGAGACGAAGAATCTAGCTGTTCACTTGGAGGAGCGAGATTCTTCGTCGCTGCGCTCCTCAGAATCACAAGATGCTGGCCGTTTCGGGTTGCCAGCCTATGCATTCACACGTGACTTGTGATGTACTGACTCTTGGCATTTGTCAGGTGCAGTGATCGGCCACAAGTTGTCGTTCACCCAAGACATCTGCCCTACAAACTTGGGATGCACCCGGGATTGCTCAACCTTGACTCCCGGCAACAAACCGGCTATAATCGTTTCGATTGTTGGCATCAGTTTCTTGAACGGAGAGATTTTCCAGCAATTGTCGAATAAGTTCTCACTGAGGAGGTAACGATATGTTGCGCACCCGAAGGGGCTTATTGTGGATGATAGCAGGGGGCGTGGTGGCTATCCTGGCAGGTGTAGTGGCGATGTTCGCCCTGCGGGCTGCTATCGGCACAGTTGCGCCACCAGAGCCGGCGGAAACTGACTTCACCCGACCTGTGGTGGTAGCCACTCGTTTCATCGCCCGTCGCTCCGTTTTGTCAGAGGCAGACGTGGAGATAAGGGAGTTGCCCGAGGATGCTATTCGATCTGGGGCAGTGGTGAAGTTGGAAGACGCCGTCGGCAGGATCACTCTGACAGAGATGAATCAGGGGGAGATAGTCCTTGCCCAAAACCTCTTGGAGGTTACAGCAGAAGCAGGACCGGAAGAGGCCGAAGCAGGTATTGGCGAGGCTCTCAACGAGGATGAAGTGGCCGTAGGATTGCTGGCCACCGATCTAATGAGCCGCTTCGGGATCCTACACTCGGGCGACAAGGTCGATGTTCTGTTCTCTGTGAATGTGTTGGGTAAGACCTACCAGGAGGATGTTCCTCGGGGTGGGCTGGTGGCATTCACCGCGGTGCAAGACTTAGAGATCCTGCAGATTGTCGCTGAGAGGCCGCCCAAGGAGGAAGAAGGTGAGGAGGAAGAGGAAAAGCCGGTGCAACGGCTTATAATACTGATCGCAGACCCCCAAGAGGCAGTGATTCTCAAATACCTCAAGGAGTCGGGCGGCGTGATCGATTTCGCTTTGCGAGCGCCTACCAGCGAGCAGCTATTTGAGGTCGAACCCGTGACCATAAACTACTTGGCGGAGAAGTATGGGATCATACCGCCGGAACCCCTCGACTAGGCGAGGAGTGTCCTAAATGCAAGAGCGACGCACCGTTCTGATTCTCGGCCAGTCGGGCGAAGCCCGTACGCGGATTCGACAGGCTTTAAGCCTGTCCACAGAGTTGAAGGTCATTGACGCAAGAGACATCGGACCTCAAGGCCTGGCGTCAGTCAGGTCGCTTCTGCCCGATGTGATCATAGTGGATAGTGCTTGGGGGAATAAGGCAGATGTAGGTTTCATCCGCTCTGTCGCGTCAGCCGCTCCTGCATCGCTGATCATGCTTGTGGCTCCCGACGAAGACATGGACTATGTGCAGGAAGCTCTTCTCGCCGGTGCTCGCGGCTTTGTGACCAAATCCTCGGCGGAGTCCAATCTGGTGGAGGCGGTCAATCGAGTGCTGCAGTTGGAGACCACGCGGCGTCTGCGGCAGGCGGAAGCTGAGAAGACGGCGGCGATCCCGGGCGGTGGAGAGGGGAAGGTGATAAGCGTCTTCAGTGCAAAGGGGGGCGTGGGTTGCACGGCCATCGCGGTGAATCTGGCCGTTGCCCTTCGGAAGAAGACTGGCCAGCCTGTCTCTCTCTTTGACTGTGACCTGCACTTCGGCAACGTAGCGGTCTTTTTGAACCTCTGGCCTCAGGTGACTTTGGGCGACCTGGTGCCATACAAAGACGATTTGAGTGCGGAGCTCGTGGAGGAGGTGATGATGACACATTCATCGGGCCTGAAGGTTCTGTTGCCTCCTCTTGCCTTCGAAGGAGCTGAGGAGATAACCCCGCCTCTTGTAACTGAAATTCTGGAAATCTTGAAAGGTAGCCACGAGTTTACCATCGTGGATGTGGGGGCCCACCTAGACTCGATAGCTTTGGCCATATTGGACTCCTCGTTCAGAATAGTGTTAGTGACCACGCCTGAGGTGCCCGCCCTGCACAACTTGAGACGCATGCTGCAACTCTTCGAGGATCTGGGATATCCTCGGGACAAGATGCTTATCCTGGGGAATAGGTTCTCGGCGCCTTGGGGCATCCAGACCGGGGATATCGCTGAGAGCCTTGGGTATCCCATATCTGTGACCATGCCCAGCGATGGACGGTTGGTGACAGAGGCTGGGAATAGAGGCACTCCTTTCGTGCTCGATGCGCCGGGCAGCGGCCCGGCCAAAGCTGTGTATGAGTTAGCGGAACTTATGGTGAACGCGAGCCAGCCTGCCACCGAGACAGAGGACGCACAATCGCGCCCACGCTGGTTTTTGACGCGAAGGCAAAACCGACTCTCGGAGTGAGCCAGGCCTGGCTCTGTGTGAGGCAATAGCAGAGATGGACATTTTTTGGCTGATAGGAATACTTGTAGGCTTAGCCGTCCTCTTGGGCTTCGTCGGGGTGGCGGACTTGGCAAGCAAGGGTGTGGAGGAGAGACTGGGGCGCTATGTGCGTAAGCCTGGAGCTGGTATTACAGGCCGGGGCACAACAGCGGACGGTGTTCTAGTAGGTAGATCACGGCTTTTTAATCGGCTCGATCAAGCCCTGGCTAGCCGGGATCTCGTCCAAGGTGTCAGACGGCAGCTTCTGCGAGCCGATCTCCCTCTGACTGTGCCCGAGTATCTAATTATCAATGTGGGTGTGGTGGTTGCGGGTTTCGCAATCGGGTATCTGGTCTCGCGGTTCTGGTTGTCCGCTTTGATTTTGGCTGTGGGGGCCGGATTCGGGCCCACCATATACGTCAGGTGGCGGCAGCGACAAAGAATCACTGCATTCCAGAATCAGTTGGAGGATGTCATCAACCTGGTGGTCGCCTCTCTGCGTGCTGGTTATGGACTGTTGCAATCATTCGATTACGTGTCGAATCGTCTGCCTGACCCTGCAGGGAAGCAGTTGAACAGAGTGGTGCGGGAGGTTAGCCTCGGTCTGAGCATGGATGCTGCTATGGCAAATCTCGTCAGGCGGGTGGAAAGTGATGACTTGGAACTGGTCGTCACAGCGATAAGCATCCACCACGAAGTGGGTGGCAACCTAACTATCATACTTGAAAGCGTCAGCCATACCATTCGGGAGCGAGTCCGTATCCAGCGAGAAATCCAGAGCTTGACCGCTATGCAGAGGTGGTCCGCCTATGTCCTTGTTCTTTTGCCCTTCATCACGACCGGCATCTTGTTCATCATGAGCCCGGAATATATGATGAGGCTCTTCGAACCAGGACCTACGTTATGCATCCCCATCGGAGCTCTGGTGTGCATGGCGGTGGGATTCTACATCACGCGCCGGATTGTGGATATCGAAGTCTAGCGTAGAGGGAGACGGGAATGTTGACTCTCGTGCAATTGGACCCGGTGAGGCTGTCTTGGATGGTAGCGGCGCTGGTAGCCGTGAGCGTTTTCTTGCTGGTGATCGGCCTGCGAGCGCGTCGGTTTGGCACGGTGACCTTGGATGATCGGGTCAAACGGTATGCGCAGGTGCGTACTGTGGAAGAGATTGAGCTCTCTGAGCCCTTCTTCGATAGAGCGATCAAGCCTGTTCTGCAGAGCATACTTCGTATCTTTGGACGGTTTGCGCCGCAGCGCAACATCGAGGAATTGGAACGCAATCTTGCGCAGGCTGGCAGGCCCCTCGGGTTGACGGCCATAGATTTCCTGGGGGCTAGATTGCTGGCAGCGGTGTTGCTGGCCTTGCTGGTGGGTGGCATGGCGTTTGTCTCCAAGTCACCTGCGCGAACGGTCCTCGTCTCCACCTTGGTGGGAGGTCTGATGGGGTTCTACTTTCCCATAGTGTGGCTGCGGTGGCGGATGGCCGGACGGCGAAGGAGTATCGAGCGGGCGTTGCCGGACTGCCTGGATATGCTGGTCGTGTGTATTGATGCCGGCCTGGGGTTCGATTCGGCGCTACTCAAGGTCGCGGAGAGATGGCGACATGAGCTGGCACGAGAATTGGACCAAGTGGTTTACGAGATGAGAATGGGCAGGCCCAGGATGGAGGCGCTGCAAGAGCTCGTGACCCGTACCGGCGTGGAGGATGTCGCCAGCTTTGTGGCGGTTGTCTTGCAAGCCGACCAGCTTGGAGTTAGTATCGCGAAGGCCCTGCGCATTCACGCCGAGCAGATGCGCGTGTTGAGACGGTACCGAGCCGAGGAGCTAGCGCGGCAAGCCGTGATAAAAATGCTCTTCCCCCTGGTTTTCTTGATTTTCCCCGCTCTTTTGGCTGTGATCCTGGGGCCCGCACTTCCCCAGTTGCTCAAGACATTGGGGACCGTTGGCGGCTAGGCTCCGTCACAGATGTGGTGTGGTTTGTGTTGCGTGTTGTGGAATGTCGGGCTGTCGCAGGTGGGTGAGTTGACAGATGGTTGAGGATACAGAGAAGAAACCGGGCTGGGCTGAGAGCCCACTATACGAAGAAGGCGTGACTCATTTCGAGGCGGGAGAGTGGGAAGAGGCCGTTGCTCTCTTCTCCCAGTTGGCGGCCGAGTTTCCAGACGACCAGGAGCTGCAACAGATCCTGGCCGATCTCCGTTTGAAGGCGTCCTTGTCCCGGGGGGAGGTTGGTCGTGGACGGATGCCGCTGCGGAGACTGCAGAGGCCAGTTCTGATCGCTCTGGGGGTTGTGGCACTCATAGTTGTTCTGGCTGGAGGAGCGTACGCCATCAATGCCAAATTGCGTCAGGCTCAGGAGCAGGCGGCGCACGAGGCTCTTCGGATCCAGTCGTTGGACTTGTGCCGGGCCTATATCGCAGCGGAGGACTATGAGCGGGCAGTCGAAGTCTGTGCAGACGTTGTGGAGCAGTGGCCTCATGATGAGACGGCAGCCGCTCTTCTGGAAAGAGCGGAGCAGCTTCAGGAGTTGGCGGTCCC
>JBFFDV010000200.1:0-5068 GCA_041559215.1 Anaerolineae bacterium
TTATGATAACACAAAAAGGCGGTGCCAAACCGACGGATCTGGTTGGGACTGCCGTCGAGATTGGTTGAAAAAGTTGGAATTTGGTTGGGGTCAGGCCCCAATAGGCGTCAGAAATCCCTTCATATAGCCGACCTCTACTTCGCAGACCCATGACCAACCCCGCGCACCTTCAGGATGTAGCAAAGGCCAGTAGGATCAGGTTCCACTTCGCGCCTCACCTTAAATCTTTGCAGCAACTAGTGAAGATTTTCGAAAATATACTTGACATCCGAAACGTTTTGGTATATAATAGAAAGTGTTCCTAAACGTTTTGGATTTCCACGCTAGGATTAGTCCTTCTTGCTAGCCAGGGCCCACAAGGGAGTAAGATGCCAGTCACTCTCAGGGATATCGCCAAGGAGGTTGGTCTTTCCGTCACTACCGTCTCCCGGGCTTTGAATGACTACCCCGACGTCAGCCCCCAGACTAAGGAAAGAATCCGGCGAGCAGCCCAAGAGATGGGCTACCACCCTAATGTCATCGCCCGGAAGCTGCAAAAACGAAGAACAGATACCATCGGCTTCGTCATCCCCACTGCTGGCCCTCGGTTTTCCGACCCTTTTTTCATAGAGTTGATCACCGGTATCGGCGATGAAGCCGCGCGACAGGAGTTTGATTTGCTGGTTTCCACCTGCGCACCCGGCGACCACGAAGCAGAATTCTATCACAGGTTGACTAAGGGCAACCGGGTGGACGGACTGTTGCTGGTTCGAATACGCCATAAGGACGACCGCATTTCTCGTTTGACGGCCAGTGGCACGCCTTTCGTAGCCTTTGGCCGTTCTGATCCGCCCTTGGACTATCCTTACGTTGAAGTGGACGGCAGGGAAGGGACTCGCGAGATAACGCAACACCTTATAGACCTGGGCCACCGCACATTGGCACACATCGCGGGTCCGAGCGATCTCATGTTCGGCAGCGAGCGCATGCAGGGCTTCCAAGAGGCCTTGGTGAGAAATAACATCCCTGTGGATGAAGACCTCATCGTGACCGGTTATCTCACCCAACGAAGCGGTTATGAGGCCACACACCGTTTGCTAGACCGGAATCATCCCCCCACAGCCATCGTCGCTAGTAATGATCTCATGGCCATCGGGGCCATGAGCGCAGCTCAGGAACGCGGCCTTATCGTAGGTCAAGATATCTCCATAACCGGTTTCGACAACATACCTCCTGCTGCCCACTCCCATCCCCCATTAACCACCATCGAGCAACCGGTCTACGACATCGGCGTTACTATCTGCCGCATGTTGTGCCAGGTCATCAAGCGGGAGGAGCTTGTGGAGCGCCAGATTGTGTTGGAACCGAAACTAGTAATAAGGAGATCTACCGGCCCCCCTCGCGCCTAGATCTCGCAAGGCCCTTGCGAGGGGCAACTAGAGGGGGCTTATCACGTGAAGAAAGGAGGTGAGGCACAAGAGAAAGTAGGCAGATAATCGGCTTCAAGACACGACAAATTCCTGACTAGACAAGGAGGAGAAATGAAAAAGCTATCAATCGCCATCACTGTTACTGTGCTTGCAGGCCTCTTGCTAACGGCCTGCGCCACACCGACACCGATAACCGTCGTGGAGACGGTCGAGGTGCCAGGTCCTGAGCGGACGGTGATCGTTGAGCAGACGGTCGTCGTGCCGGCGCCAGAGAGGACCGTGATCGAGTTCTGGTCCACCGACCACGAGGCGGAAAGGGTTCTTGTGTACGAGCAAGTGGCCGCTGACTTCATGGCGGAACACCCCGACATCGAGGTTCGGATCGTACCCATTGATGAGGGCGTGATCACTCAGCATCTGGCTACGGCTCAGGGAGCCAACCGGCTGCCGGATGTACTCCGTCATGGCGTGGAGCGGATAGCTCCATTCGTGGCCTCCGGCATCCTCGACACCGCCGCGGCCACTCAGGTGATCACCGACCTGGGCGAGGATACCTTCTTCGAAGGTCCTCTGAACTGGGTAACTGACCCAGCCACCGGGAACTATGCAGCTGTGCCCTTCGATGGCTGGATCCAGGCCATCTGGTACCGCGCAGATGCCTTCGAAGATCTGGGGCTCGATGCTCCCGTGACCTGGGATGCCATTCAAGCGGGTTGCGAGGCCGTCGCGGGATACGAGGATTACCTGTACGGCATCACCATAGGCACCGATCCAGCATGGAACTACGGACATCAAATCTTCGAGCAAATGGCTATGTCTAATGGGGCTCTCCCCTTCGACGCAGAGGGCAACGTAACCATGAACAGCCCGGAGATGATCGAAACCCTGGCGTTCTACACCGGCCTGCAGGATTGCGCCACGCCTGCCCCCTCCTACTGGCTGCAGGGGCGAGCGAACTATGTGACCGGCCTGTCGGGAATGCTCTTCTACTCCACCTACGTCATGGATGACATAGCTGGATTGCGTCCGGACCTCGAGGTTACGGTAGAGGATCTGGCTGCCAACACGGGGTTCTCGCCGGTCATTCAGGGTCCCAGCGGCGACGAGGCTACCTATGGCCAGTTGGTGACCGTGTCGATCACCACCGGCGCCGATACCGAAGCCGCTGTGGAATTCGTGAAGTACCTGATGGAAGGCGACGCCTATCTGAGCATCCTGGGCTTGAGCCCTCACGGGAAGTTGCCTCAGCGCACGACCGCGGTCGAAGGTTGGGCGACGCTCGACCCCGACACCTTCGGCTCATACGATCCCGCTGTGCTGGAGGCCATCTTCGAGGGCTTCGAGTCCGCGCAGCGGTGGGCGTTTGTTCCAGAGTATGATCAAATCCAGCGCGCCGCCATCGGTGACCTGGAAGGTCGTCTCTTCCTCATCGAGGCCTTCAACAACATCATTGATGGCCTCATGACGCCCGAAACGGCTGCGGATTGGCTCCAAATACGGATGGAGGATCTCTACGCCGCAAGGCTCGCAGAGGCGGAAGAATAGTCGGCCGTGTACCTGGCGCCTGGGTTGAGGCTGCTCGGCCCGGGCGCCAGCCTACTCTCTGCTTTGAATTTTGGTGTCCTGCACCCTAACAGGTACACAGGAGTGCTGAACCATGTTGTTCTACTAATAGAAGAAAGGGATGCCCATCATGAGTGTCCTGGCCAGAGCCCGAACTGGCGCGAGTGCCATCTTCAGGGGACGAACGATGGCGGAAAGAGAAGCCAGGCTCGCATATTTCCTGATCGTGCCCACCTTTCTCATCGTCATGGGTCTGGTCTTGTTTCCTGCCATCTTCAGCATCTGGATCAGCTTTCATGATGTTGACCTGGAGCAATTGGCGGATGTCTTTCACGCCCCCTTTGTAGGCATTGACAACTTCATCAAGGTGGCTCAGGACTACGCCTTCCCCGATGCCCTCAAGACGACAATAGTCTTCTCCCTCGCTGGCACGGCCTTCACCACCGCTATCGGATTGGTCGCTGCCCTACTATTGAACAAGCCCTTCAAGGGCCGAGGCTTCGTGCGCGCTATCTTCCTCTTCCCCTATGTGGCGCCCGTGATCTCCGCGGCCTTCATCTGGAAGTGGATCTTCGACCCTTCGGTGAGCGGAGTGATGAACTGGGCTCTCATGACAGTGAGGGCAATAGACGAACCCATCTCCTGGTTCGGACAGCGGGGTCTAGCGCTAATCATGGTTATCTTCTTTGAAGGCTGGCGGTACTTTCCCTTCGCCATGCTGATGCTCTTGGCTCGCCTGCAAGCCATCCCTCAAGAGCTATATGAGGCGGCGGCGGTGGATGGCGCGGGTACCATCCGCAAGTTCTGGCACATTACGCTGCCTGAGCTTAGATACGTACTGGGCACCATCTTTCTCCTGCGCTTGATCTGGACCTTCAACAAGTTCGACGATATCTTTCTCCTTACGGGTGGCGGAGCGGGAACCAGGGTGCTGCCCATCTTGACTTGGCAATTCAGCTTCAAGCTGTTCTACTTTGGGCAGGGCGCAGCCACAGCCATGATCCTCTTCATCGTGGTCCTGGTTTTCATGATCGTTTACGTAAGGACGGTGCTGGAATGGTAGATAGTATGGCGCGCAGACTAAGTTGGGAACGTCTGGTTCTCATTCTGACCTTGTTATTCTTCCTGTTCATAGTTGTCTTCCCCTTCTATTGGATGCTCATATCTTCTTCCAAAGGCTTGGGGGAGATTTGGGCTCGCGCACCCACCTTTTGGCCGCAGAGGGTCAATCTGGATGCTTACCACAGGCTCTTCGCGGAGTTGGATTTTGGCCGCAACATGTTCAACAGCTTCCGAGTGGCTACCGTGACATCCTTGCTGGCGGTCATCCTTTCCTCTCTCGGAGCTTATGCAGTGGCTCGATTGCGGTTCAAGGGCAAAGGGATGATGCTCAACACCATTCTGCTCGTCTATCTCTTCCCCGGGATCTTGCTCATCATCCCCCTCTTCGCCATGCTTGCCCGCATCGGCGCTGCACTGGATGTCGAGATTCAGAACAATCTGGGCGTTCTAGTGCTGACCTATCTAGCGCAGACGTTGCCTGTGGCACTGTATATGCTGGCCAGCTATTTCCGCACGGTGCCAGAGGAGATCGAGGAGGCGGCGCTGATTGATGGTTGTAGCCGTCTGTCAGCAATCTGGCGCATCACCTTACCCTTGTCTGTGCCAGCTCTGGCCTCGGTAGCGATGTACACCTTCATGATCGCCTGGAACGAGTTTCTCTACGCCTTCATATTTCTCAATATCCGGGACCAGTTCACCTTGCCCATCAAGTTGCTTTCCATTTCCAGCCAGTTGGACACGCGCTGGGATGTGGTCATGGCCGCCTCCACCGTGATGACCATACCGGTGGTCATCATCTTCATCGCCTTTGAGAGATATTTGGAGCAAGGGCTGGTGGCTGGCGGAGTGAAGGGTTAATTGGTGAGTTGCCGTGGTCACTATCACGGTGGAGCCTCCTTGAGCCAATCTGGCATGATCGGCTGCAGGTGAGGCTCTTGTCGTATAATCAGATCAATGTCTACTGCTAAGGGAACCATCGGAATGCTTTCTATGAGGCTCGGGGCACGGGATGGGGTCTCCGTCGAAGCCCGCAA